>PLXO01000057.1:0-56231 GCA_003151425.1 Acetobacteraceae bacterium | reverse complement strand
GGTCAAGCCCGGCCATGACGAGAGGGAAACGGTGCCGACCAAACTGATCCACTCCCGCGTACGGCCCGGCCAAAATGAGAATCGTTGATGAAACACGGAGGAATACGATGCGGTGGTTGGCATTCTCGCTTGTCATGGGCCTCGGTCTATTGGGCGGCGTGGCGGCGGCACAGCAGCCGGGGCGGGTCTACCGCGTCGGCTATTCGCAGATCGTCGACCACCCGGCGCTGAACGCCACCCGCAATGGCTTCCTCGACGGGCTGAAGGCGGCGGGGTTCGTCGAAGGGAGCAACCTGATCTTCGAGTACCAAAACGCCCAGGGCGATGTCGGCAACGCGCGCAACATCGCGGAGAAATTCCTCGCCGACAAGGTCGATCTGATCGCGCCGTGCACCACGCCGAACGCGCAAGCGGCAGTTCGCGCGGCGCGCGGCACCACGGTGCCGGTCGTGTTCGGTTGCGTCACGAATCCGGTCGAGGCCGGTCTCGTCCCCGCGTTGGACAAACCATCCGGCAGCAACGTCACCGGCACCTATGGCTTCCCACCGGTGGCGCGCATGTTCGACGTCATCGCGCAGCTTTGCCCGCACGCCAAGCGGATCGGCACGATCTATAATTCGTCGGAGAGCAACTCCGCCACCTTCGCGCGGAGTTCCAAGGCCGAGGCGGAGCGTCGCGGCCTGGTTTGGATCGAGCTGCCGGTTACCTCAAGCGCGGACGTGAAGACGGCCGCGGACGGGTTGATCGGCCGGGTCGACGCGATCCTGCTGGGTCAGGACAATACCGTCGCCTCGGCTTTCGATGCGGTTTTGAAGACCGTGCGCGACAACAAGCTGCCGCTATTCTCCTTCGACGCGACGGCGGCGGAACGCGGCGCCATCGCATCGTTCGGGCAGAATCAATATCAGACCGGCGTCGATTGGGCGAAAGAGCTGGCGGTGCCGGTGCTGCTGGGGCGCGATCCCGGCACTATTGTGCCGGTACCGTATCATGCGTTCGATCTGCAATTGAATACGGCAGCGGCCGCGGCCGCGGAGATTCCGCTGCCGCCGGAACTGGTCAAAACGGCGGCCAAAGTGTTCGACCGCTAGCGCGGGCTGCGCGTTTCGCAATGTAGGGCGGAACAGCGAAGCGTATTCCGCCGTCCTTGCGGCCCACCGCTCCGAAAGGTCGACGCTGCAACGCCAGCGGCGGAATGCGCTGCCCCCCGGGTCAAGCGCCCGGGGGCGTGCTTGATCCGGGGCATCGCTTTTCCGCCCTTATGCCGGCGCGTTCGTCAATTTGGTGGGATGAACCGCTGCGCGATCGCCTGAAATGGCGCAAGGGCCTCACAGCGCGACGCGTGCGTGGCGAGTGCCGGCCAGCGCGTAAGATCGAACGGCATCGGGTGCGCTTCGGAGGTGAACCGCAGCACACAGGCCACAGCAATATCCGGATGGCCGATCGACTCGCCAAACCAGAACGGCGCGGTCCGGCTGGCACGATCCGCCTCCAGCACATCCAGCACGCCGGCGATCTGCGATACGCAGCGATCTATCCAGGGTTGCGAGACCTGTTGATGCAGGACGCGCTCGTAGACAAGACTGACCGCCTTGTCGGCGAGGCCGGTGGCCAGCGCGCAGATTTTCAGCGCCTGCCGGCGGGCCGGCCCGCTTCGCGCTATCAGTGCCGTCGACGGGCCCGCGACCTCATCGAGATGATCGAGGATGGCCGCGCTGTCGATCAGCACCTCGCCATCATCGAGCACGAAAGTCGGCACGCGCCGCAACGGATTGTAGTGCGCGATTCGATCAGCGTCGCCGAACGTCGACCATGGGCGGTGCTCGTAGGCGATGTCGTAGCAGTGCAGCGCGATCGCAACCCGCCGCACGAACGGAGAGTCATACTGGCCGATCAGAATCATCGTTCCCCCAGATGGTCTGGCTTGCATGCAAACGACCAAGCCACTGCATATCACAAGCCAGACCAGAGTCGAGGCCGCGTTATGAAATCGAGCTGCGCCGATTCTGGAAAGATTGACAGGAACGCAACGTCGCGACGCGGTTACGGTTACGATGCAAAACCACCGGCCCTGAGGATCAGTTGCAGCAGGTAGGCAACCGACGCCAACTTGGGGTCCGGCAGATGCTGGTCGCGGTCCACGCGGCTGACGACTACCAGGTCTTGGGCCGGAATGACAAAGGCGAATTGGCCGCCGGCGCCCCAGGCAAAGAAACTTCCTGCCGGCAGACTGGTGCCCGAGTAGGGCGGATCACCAAAAGTCCCGGTCCACCAAAGGAACCCGTACCCCGATCCCGAGCCGGTGGCGGAATAAGCGCGGGTGCTATCACGCACCCACTCGGCCGCCACCACCTGGCGTCCCGCCCACATGCCGCCGCGCAGATACAGCAGCGCGAATCGCGCGAGGTCGCGGGCACTCATGCGGATCGGATAGGCCCGATGAATCGAGTCGGCCCCGACGACATATTGGCCGTCCGCCGGCCGGTAGTCCTGCATCCCGATGCGCCGCGCGATCAGCCGGTCCAGAGCGTCGTAAATGCCCACGCCCGTCGCGTACTCATAGATCGTGCCGAGCGCATTGACGTCCCAGTTGTTGTAATACCAGAACGCACCCGGCACGTGACTGCCACGCGGAGGCCGCTTCCTTATCTCTCCCGCCGTTTCGTAGAGGGCCACGTGGTAAACGCTGGACCGCGACTGCAACAGCATGCGCACCGTCGCCTGCTTCTCGCTGTCGGTCAGGGATGGCGGGTTGTCGTCGATCCCAAGCTGCGCCAGCGTGCTGTCCAAGTTGATCTTCCGCTCCGCGACCGCGATCCCGATCAGCGCACTGAGAAAGCTCTTGCGCACGGAGGCGAGCTCGGTGCGTTTGACCGTGTCGCTCCATTCCGCCACCAGCGCGCCGTGGCGGACCACCATCACCGCGGTTGAACGGATCTCCCGTGACCAGTCCTGCGCCTTCGCCAGGTCCGGCTCCGACCAGCCGGACTGTGCCGCGGGCACATGCGCCCATTCGGCGCCGGGAAAATGATCCTGCGCCCTCGCGTGGAGGCCGGACAGCAGCACGCTCAGCACGGCCACGATCACCACGGGTCGCCGGTATCGCTTCATTGTCCGCCCCCTCCGGCTCGGCGCGGTAGCCTTCACCCAGGCCTACGGTGCAGACAAGGACTTGATTCGAGACGCGACGGATAGGCGTGTGGATACGATTTCCCACAAGGCGTAACGATCCTCGTTCCATCTTCTGGTCTACCGCGAACAGACGTACTGGCGGTTACGACCCGGACCGGTTTGTACCCTCAAGAACTTGAACCGCACATGAACTCAGCTGCAGGCTAAACCGGTTGTGCCTCACGACCGGCACCCCGATTGTCGTGAGGGGTGCTGCATCTGCATTCACCTGCGGTTCAATTTCCTGACCTTCCTTTAGGCCGAGTTGACCTGCGAAACCGTGTGGATACGCTCCGCACCGGCCCGACACAGCGTCGTCCATCCCCGACCCAGCAGGTGCACCGTGAGCGAGAATTTCGACCTTATCCGCCCCCTGTCCGGGGCCAACTTCGGCGGCCTTCTCATGCTGCCTGGCGCAAGCGGCGCGCAGGCATTCATCCAGGAAGCCGAACGCGCGCCGGACGCGCTGGTGCGCGCGCTCGCCGACAGCGGCGGCCTGTTGCTGCTCCAGGGCATGCAGGCGATGGCCGATGAACCGGCACTACTGGCACGCCTGAGCCGACGGTTCGGACCGGAGGTGGAAAATTACCGCGAAACCCTTACGCCGCTGCACATGGTGCACGAGAGCGTGCCGGAGATCTTCATCGTCTCGAACACGCCACCGGCGAACCGGCCACCACCGAAACGACCCGACCCGCCGCTGACTGCGGACGGCAAGCTGCCCGTGCAGTTTCCGCACCGCCGCGGCTGGCACACCGACCAGAGCTATCGCCGGCCGCCGCCGGACATCTCGGTGTTCCTCGCGGTCATTCCGGTGCCGCTAGGCCAGGGGCAGACGCTGTTCGCCGACGGTGCCGCGGCTTATGCGGCGCTGTCGCCGGCGCTCAAGGCGGGCGTCGACGGGCTGGAGGGACTGCACGTCCGCCCCGGCACCGGACGCTCGCGCGACGCGGTGCTGGCCGGCGAAACGCCGCGCCCGCTGGGCCCAAACGAGCGCCCGCAGCGCCAGCCGGTGGCGCGCGTGCATCCTGTCACCGGGCGGCGCGCACTATATCTGTGCGAATTCGGTCAGATGGACTGGCTGGAGGGTCCGCTGGTCGGCATGCAGCCCGGCCCAAATGGCGATGGCGCGACGCTGCTATTCGAGCTGATGACGCATTTGACGCAGCCGGAGTTCGTCTACGTGCATGAGTGGACGCGCGGCGACGTCCTGGTCTGGGACAACCGGTGCCTGGTGCACGCGGCGACGTGGTTCGACGCCGCCAAGGAGGCGCGCGTGATGTGGCGCACCACGGTCAGCGGCAATCCCGGTGCCGCCTATGCCAGCGAGCGCAAGAGCTGGATCGCGCCGTAGGGTGCGCGCATTGATCGTAAACGCTGGGCGCCGGCCTGGGTCGGTTGCGTTACGCGGGGCGGCGGACACCGATTGACCCAGGTCAATGCGCCCACGCACGTCGCCACCGAAGGATGCTAGGCAGTCGTCCGGGCTGGCGCTCCGCACCGTCGTGGCGCGCGAGGCGGGGATGCGCGGCGGGATGATCCACGTCATGGACCCGACCCTGCCGTGCCTATAAAGTTCGTGGTGAACCCGGGCAACAGCCCCTGGAGTGGTGAGGAGACACGCGATGATCCGGCGCCGTACCCTGTTGGCCGCCTCGACGGCCTTGTTGGCCGCACCGGCGCTCGTGCGCCGCGCCGGCGCGCAATCCGCCTTCGACTGGCAGCAGTTCAAGGGCCAGACGCTCACTGTCAGCCTGACCAAGAGCCCGCGCGCCGACAACCTGCAGAAGCATGAGAAGGAGTTCGAGGCGCTCACCGGCATCAAGGTGCTGTCGGAGCAGATGCCGGAGCAGCAGCAGCGGCCGAAGATGGTGATGGAGCTCGCCTCCGGTCGCCCCAGCTTCGACGTGACGCATTTCTCTCTGCACGTCTCCAAGCGCGTGATCGGCGTCGGCCATTGGCTGGAGGACATGCGGCCCTACCTCGCCAACCCGAAGCTGACCGCGCCCGACTACGACTGGGCCGACATGAGCGCCGGCGCGCTGCGTGCCGCCACCCAGCCGGACGGGCGCATCGACAGCCTGCCGGTGGAGTCCGATGTCTGGCTGGTCTACTACAACAAGCAGATCTTCGCCGACCGCGGCTTGAGATTTCCGAAGACATTCGACGAGATGCTGGCGACCGCGCACAAGATCAACGATCCGGCGAAGGGCGTCTACGGCTTCGTCGGGCGCGGCGTGAAGAACGCCAACGTGCCGGTGTGGACCTCGATCCTGCTCGGCCAGGACCAGGAGACGGTCACGCCGGACGGCAAGACGCTGCTGACCGACACGCCGGGGGCGGTGTGGGCGGGCGAGTTGTACAAGTCGCTGCTGCGCGACACCGCGCCGCCGGGCGTGGTCGGCTTCAACTGGAACGAGTGTCAGACCAGCTTCATGCAAGGCAAGATCGGCATGTGGATGGACGGCGTCGGCTTCGCCCCACCGCTGCTCGATCCCAAGGTGTCGAAGATCGCCGATCACGTCGGCTTCGGCGTGATGCCCGCTGGGCCCAAGGCGCATAACTGCCCGGTGTTCACCGATGCGATCGGCATTCCCGCCAAGAGCAACGTGAAGGAACCCGCCTATCTGTATTGTCAGTGGGCGACCGGCAAACAGATGGCGTTGAATTTGGTGAACATGGGCGGCGGCGCCTCGCCGCGCCAGAGCACCTACAAAGACCCAACGCTGATGAAAGACAATCCGTTCGGGCAGGAGTGGCTCGCCACCCTGCTGACCAGCCTGACGATCGCCCGCGCCGGTCTGCCGGAGATCGTGCCGGTGACCGAGTTCCGCGACGTGTTCGGCATCGCGCTGACCAACATGATCGGCGGCGCCGATCCGGCGACCGAGCTGAAGAAGGCCACCGCCACCTTCAAGCCGGTGCTGGAACAGTCGCTGAAGACCTGAGGCGGTGCGGCATTGAGCGCAACCACCTCCGGCGCCCCGGTCCGCACAACGACCGGCGCCCCGCTCGGCACGACAACGAACGGCGCGCCGCTCGGTGTGCGGCGGCCGGCGGGGCGGCGACGCGGGCGCACCTACGTCCGGCGCTACTGGATGTTCGCAGTGCCAGCGGCGCTGGTGGTCGCCGCCGTCATTGTATTCCCCTGGCTGTTCACCCTGGTCATGTCGGTGAACGACTGGAAGGTGTCCGGCAACGTCTACTATGTCGGGTTGGCCAACTACACGCACCTGCTGCACGACGACCGGTTCCTGTGGGCAGTCGCACGCACGCTGTATTTCACCACGGCCGCTGTGGTGCTGCCGGTGGTGATCGGCCTGTGGGCCGCGGTCTGTTTCGCCCGCAAGTTCCGCCTGCGAGGTGCGGCGCGCACGGCGTTCATCCTGCCGATGATGGCCACCCCGGTGGCGATCGCCCTAGTGTGGACCATGATGTTCCACCCTCAGTTGGGCGTGCTGAACTATTTGCTGACGTTGGTCGGCCTGCCGCCGTCGAGCTGGGTGTATAGCAGCGACACGGTCATCCCCACCCTGGTGATGGTGGAAACCTGGCAGTGGACGCCGCTGGTGATGCTGATCGTGCTCGGTGGCATCTCCAGCCTGCCGGTCGACCCGTACGAGGCGGCGGTGATCGACGGCGCCAGCGGCTGGCAGATGTTCCGCTACATCACCGTTCCGCTGATCTGGCCGTTCATCGTCGTGGCCGCGGTGATGCGCATCATCGATGCGCTGAAGGCGTTCGACACGATCTTCGTGATCACCAACGGTGGGCCTGGCACCTCGAGCGAAACCATCAACATGCTGCTGTACCAAACTGCGTTCGGCTACTATGACCTGGGCTACGCGTCGGCGATGGTCGTGGTGTTCTTCGTACTGATCATGCTGCTCAGCCTGGTGCTGCTGCGTACCCGCCAACAAGAGCTGACGCTGTAATGCCGCCAGCCCAAGGGCCGACCAGAAATAAGGTCTTCGGAGAGCTGACATGGCACCACCACCACTGAAAGCAGCCGTCACAAGAGGGGAGCGGCATCTAACCGCGGTGGGGCGGTATCGGTTTCGCCACTGGATCAACCAGGCCGGGCTCTATGTGTCGGTGCTGATCCTGGTCTCGCCGTCGATCCTGTTCTTCCTCTGGATGCTGTCGCTGTCGCTGAAGAACGAGATCGACAACACCGCCTATCCGCCGGTGCTGATCCCGCATCCGCCGACGCTCGCCAACTTCATCGACGTCTTCGCGAAGAACGACTTCCTGACCTACACGATAAATTCGGTGATCGTATCGTTCTCGGCCACCGGTCTGGCGCTGCTGTTCGGCGTGCCGGCCGGCTACGGCATCGCCAAGACGCAGGCGACCAAGGCGGCGGTGCTTATCCTGGTCGCCCGCGTCACGCCGGGGCTGTCGTACCTCATCCCGCTGTTCCTGGTGTTCCAGTGGCTCGGCATGCTCGGCACGTTGTACCCGTTGATCATTACCCACTTGGTGATCACCGTGCCGATCGTGGTGTGGATCATGATCGGCTACTTCGAGGGCCTGCCCGTCGCGCTGGAGGAATCCGCGCTGGTGGACGGCGCCACCATCTGGCAGGCGTTCCGCTACGTCGCGGTGCCGCTGGCACGGCCAGGGATCATGGTGGCGACCATCCTGGCGTTCATCTTCAGTTGGAACAACTTCATCTTCGGCGTGGTGCTGGCCGGCCGTACCACGCGCACGCTGCCCGTCGCGGTCTACAACGTGCTGACGTTCGAGCAGATCAGTTGGGGCCCGCTCGCCGCCGCTGCACTGGTGGTGACGGCGCCGGTACTGCTGCTGACGCTGTTCATGCAGAGGGAAATCGTCTCCGGGCTGACGGCAGGCGGCGTGAAGGCCTGAGCGCCCAGGGCAATCGGGTGAACGTAGGAAACGCGGACGATCAGCCGGTTCACTGTCATTGCGAGGAGCGAAGCGACGCGGCAATCCCCATGACGGTACGCAACTGCCAGGGGATTGCTTCGCTACGCTCGCAATGACAGCAACATCCGGACGGGTCCATTGCCTCGCCCGATTGCCCTGCCTGAGCGCCGGCGCCCGCTTTGCGCGCGGCGCACCGCGGCGTTAACCTCCCGGCCAAACGCCCGCAACGCTGCCGGCGGGAAGGGGAAACAGCCATGCTGATGAGCCGAGAGGCGATCTGCCAAGACAAGAACGTCGATGCATTCACCGACGCCATCCTGGTGCACGATCAGCCCCGCACCGCCGACATCTTCTTCCGCATGGTGCGCCGCGACGGCCGCTCGGTCGGCGACGCGCTCAGCGTAGTCACCGCCGCCGAGGCGCCGTTCGTCCAGGTGCCCAACCACATCGACGTGCGCGATGGCCAAATCACGCTGATCAACAACGACCACACCATCCTGGGCCTGCGCACCTCCAACGCGCTCTCGCCCTATCTGCCGGAATCCCATCGCCTGCTGCCGCTGCTGCAGAGCGTTTGGTACATCCCGGCCGGGCTCGACATCTGGAACCAGCTCCTCGGAAAATATCCGGGCCGTTACGCCACGATGAAGGGCATGAACGTCCCGCTGCCGAAACATGGTCCGGTGGTGTGGAACGCGGACCAGGAGCCGATCGTCGAGCCCGGCACGCTCACGGAACGGCTGCATGCGCACATGATCGCCACGATGAGCGGCGACGTGAAGCGCTCCTACGGGCTGTTCCTGGGCCTGGCCGCCGACCCGGCAAACCGACCCAGGCTGCGCGACCAGTTGCTGTTCCTCGGCCTGATCGACCTGCAGGACACGGTGGCAGGCCGCAAGGCGCGCAACACCGGCCACAAGGCGCTGCGAGCCCGCGCGGTGGTCGATCTCGCCGACGCCATCGGCTGGGAGCGCGCACACGGCGTGTTCTACACCGGCGTGCCCGACATGGCGATCGGACCGCTGTATTACTCGCTATATGACGCCGCCTGCGTAACGATAACTGAGGCGTTCCCCGACGCCGGCAAAAGCCTGAAGCAGACCAACCAGATCCCGCTCACCCCACCCGAGGTCGAGGACATGGTGCGGATGCTGCTGGAGGCCGACATCCAGACGGTGTGGGCCCAGCTCACCGCGCATCTGCACAACGGCAGGTCGGTGCGCAGCCTGGCCGACACCATCCAGATCGGCGCCGCCGAGCTGATCCTGCGCACCACCGTGCCGCGCAAGTTCACCGAGGGCCAGCATCCGTTCGACTACTGCAACACCGCAAACTATTGGCTGCGCACCAGCGACAACCCGTATCAGCCGCGCATCCTGTATCTGATGGCCAGCTTCGTGAACGACGCGGCGCGCGCCAACAAGCTGTTCAGCCCGGTGCTGGCGCAGGAGTTTTCCGGTTTTGATCTGTCCGGCCGCACCGCGGCGGCGTTGTTGCGCGAGCAGGACGAGGCCATCATGGCGTTCGACTTCGCCCGCTCCACCGCGGTGGCCAACGCCTATCTGCACACCGGTGCCGACCGCGACGCGCTGATGGGCAGTGTTGCGGTCACCGCCTGCAAGTTCCAGGACGATCCGCACAACCAGAAGATCAGCCACTCCACCTTCGAGGAGTACAGTCACAACTCCACGCATCTGCGTGATCGGCTGCTGCTGGCGACGGTGCGGCTGCTCGCCGGCTGGCCGAAGATGCCCGGCGAGCGCGACTGCTACGCCCGCTTCATGCGGGAGTGGATCAACAGCTGACGCCGGCTGTCGCGTCCGGCGGCAGCGTGCCGATTGACCGCGTCGGCATAATGTCGGGCGGAAAAGCGCAGCGCATGCCGCCACTTGCGTCGCGGGGATCCTCCTGCCGTGGGGCTGCAGGGATGGCGGAATGCGCTGCGCTGTTCCGCCCTACGTTGCGTGATGTACGGCCGGCGCAACGATGCCGGTGCGTGATGTAGGGCCGCTGCAACGATGCCGGTCACGATGAAAGCGGTCTAGGCGTCGCGCCAGCAGGCCTTGAAGTGCCCCGGCGCCACCTCACGCAACTGCGGGACGGTGCGCTGACACTCCGCGGTGGCGAGCGGGCAGCGTGTGTGCAGCACGCAGCCGGCGGGCGGGTTGGCCGGGCTGGGGATGTCGCCGCGCAGCAACGCGGCGCGGTGCGGCGCGCCCGGATCGGGCACCGGCACCGCGGCCATCAGCGCCTTGGTGTAGGGGTGTTGTGGCGCCTCGTACAGCCTCGCGGTCGGCGCCACCTCCATAATGCGGCCGAGATACAGCACCACGACGCGGTCGCACAGATATTCCACCACCGCAAGATCGTGGCTGATGAACAGCATGGTCAGCCCCATGCGCTGCTGCAGGCCGCGCAGCAGATTGATGATCTGCGCCTGGATCGATACATCCAGCGCCGAGACCGGTTCGTCGGCCACCAGGAAATCCGGCTGCAGCACCAGCGCCCGCGCGATGCCCAGGCGCTGCCGCTGGCCGCCGGAGAACTGGTGCGGATAGCGCGCCAGCGAGTCGGCTGGCAGCTCCACCGCTTCCAGTGCCCGCGCCGCGCGGTCATACCGTTCGGCACGCGAACCGATGCCCTGGATGACCAGGCCCTCGGTCAGGATCCCCGCCACCGTCATGCGCGGTGACAGGCTGCCGAACGGATCCTGGAAGACGTATTGCATGCGTTGGCGCAGTCGCTTCAGTGCCTGGCGGGGCAGCCCGCGTAGATCGGTCCCATCGAAACGAATTTCGCCCGCGGTCGGCTCGGTCAGGCGCAGCGCACAGCGGGCAATGGTGGTCTTGCCGCTGCCCGATTCACCGACCAGGCCAACCACCTCGCCGCGCGCCACATCGAGCGACACGTCCTCCACCGCATGCACCACGCGACCGCGCCCGAACACGCCGGCACTGCCGAAATGCTTGGTCAGGCTACGCACCTGCAGCAGCGGCGCGCGCATGGCTCGGTCCACCGCGGGCAGCGTCCCACTCATAGCTCGATCCATCGCAGGCAGCGCACCGCGTGCTCCGCGGACACCTCGACCAGCGGCGGCGTGGCTTGCCGGCACGCCTCCGTCACCAGTGCGCAGCGCGGCGCAAAACTGCATCCGACGGGCAGCGCCCCAAGCTGCGGCACCGTGCCGGCAATGGTCGGCAGCATCTGGTTGCCGGCGCGCAGCCGATGCGCCTGGCCGAGCCGCGGCATGCAGGCGAGCAGGCCGTGCGTGTAGGGATGCCGCGGTCGCGCAAACACCTCGGCGACCGGCCCGTGTTCGACGATGCGGCCGGCGTACATCACCGCCATGCGATGCGCCAGATCGGCCACCAGCGCGAAATTATGCGTGATGAACAGCATGCCCATGCCGAGTTCGCGTTGCAGCGTGCGCAACAGCTCGATGATCTGTGCCTGGATCGTAACATCCAACGCGGTGGTCGGTTCGTCGGCGATCAGCAGCCGCGGACGGCACGCCAGGGCGACCGCGATCATCGCCCGTTGCCGCATCCCGCCGGACAGTTCGTGCGCATAACGACCCGCCTGATGGTCATCGCCCGGCAGGCCGACGCTGGCGAGCGTCCCAACCGCCTCACGCGCCGCCGCGCCGTGCGACAGGCGGCGATGGATGCGCAGCGGCTCGGCGACCTGCTCTCCCACGGTCAGCAGCGGATTGAGGCAGGTCGCCGGTTCCTGGAAGATCATGCCGACGGCGCCGCCGCGCACGTGACGCATCTGCGCCTTCGGCAGCGTAATCAAATCGCCCTCGACGCCTTGCAGCCGGATGCTGCCGCCGGTGATGCGCCCGATCCGCCGCGGCAGCAACCGCAGGATCGACAGCGCGGTAACCGACTTGCCGCAGCCGGATTCGCCGACCAGCGCCAGCGTCTCGCCCACCTGCACCGACAGGCTGACGCCGTTCACCGGCAGCACCGGGCCGGCGCGCGTGGCGAACTCGGTGCGCAGCGCCGTGATGTCCAACAGCGCGCTCATGCGAACGGCCCGTGCGATGACCCGGCAAGCAAGGCCAAGGGGCTTTGCCCCCTGGACCCCCACCAAAGGCGGAGCCTTTGGAATCCATCCATTTTGGTTGTGGCGCGGGAGGGGGAACCGAGCTGCGCTTGGCCGGCGTCTCGACTCCGGCGATCGCCGGAGTCGAGACGCCGGCCAAGCGCAGCTCGGTTCCCCCTCCCGCGCCACAACCAACGGGCGGGTTCTAAGGGCTCTGCCCTTAGCGGGGATCCAAGGGGCAGCGCCCCTTGGCCTTGCTTGCTGCGCCGATGCATTTGCCGCTCGTATCAGCCGAGCTCGGAGCGGGGATTAAGGGCGGCGCTCAGGCCGTCGCCGACGAAATTGATGGCCAGCTCGGTCAGCAGCAGGGCGATGCCGGGCGCCAGCCACTGCCAGGGGTAGTGCTCCAGCACGACCGTCGAGCGCGCGGCGTTCAGCATGTTGCCCCAACTGGCCGCCGGTGGCGGAATGCCCATGCCGAGGAACGACAGGCCGGCCTCGGCCAGGATCGCCTGGGCGAGCTGCAGCGTTGCGAAGACGATCAGGATGTCGATACAGTTCGGCAACGCATGCCGGGTCATGAGGTACCAGGTGCCGCCACCCATGCCACGCGCGGCGATGACGAACTCGCGTTCGCGCAGCTCCAGCAGCCGCGCGCGGACCAGTCTTGCCAGCACCGGCCAGGACAGCAGCGAAATCACCAGGATGGTCGGCGCGATGCCCTGCCCGGCGATCGAGGCCAGCACCAGCAGCAGCACGACCGGCGGCAAGGTCATCGCCAGATCGGTCATGCGCATTGCGCAGGCATTCGCCAGCGCCCCGCCGAGCGCCGCCACCGCGCCGACCAGGAAGCCGATCAGCATGGAAACGCAGACGGCGCTGCCGGCGACGATGAGCGAGATGCGGCCGCCCTCCAGCATGCGCGCCAGCACGTCGCGGCCGACGCCGTCGGTGCCTAGCCAGTGCGTCCGATCCGGCGGCGCATTCAGCGCCGTCAGATCGATGGCGTTCGGATCGACGCCGAGCAACATGCCATAGAAGATCACCGCCAGCAGGATCGCTGATAGCAGGATCAGCCCCGCCATCGGCAGGGGATTGCCGGCGAAGCGGCCGGCGGCCTGCGCCAGCGGATGGGCGCGCCATGTGGTGCGCCATGTGGTGTACCGTTCCGGGCGCGATGTGGAGTGCCCTGTCCCAGCGGGGTTCATTGCGGCGCGCTCATCGCAGGGCGATACGCGGATCGATCGCGGCATACAGCAGGTCGGTCAACAGGTTGATGATCAGCACGAACGCGCCGATCACGAGCGCGGCGCCCATGATCAGCGGGTAGTCCCGCGCCTCGACCGCGTTCACCAGCAGCAGGCCCATGCCCGGCCAGTTGAACACGCTCTCGATAAAGATCGCTCCGCCCACCGCGGCGCCGAGATTGGCACCGACCAGCGTCACCACCGGCAGCAAGGCATTGCGCAACGCGTGTTTGACGATCACGGAGAACTCCGCCACGCCCTTGGCGCGGGCGGTGCGGACATAGTCCTGGCCAAGCGCTTCCAGCAGCGCCCCGCGCATGAAGCGCAGAGTCATTGTCATCTGGGTGATGCCGAAGACCGCGGCGGGCAGCACAAGGTGTGCCAGCACGTCGCCGGCGGTGACCGGCACGCCCGGGGTGGCGAGGCCGCCGGCCGGCGCCCAGCCTAGGCGCACGGCAAACACGAACAGGAAAATCAACGCGACCAGAAAGGCCGGCGCAGAAATGCCAAGTGCCGACAGGCTGGCCAGCGCGATGTCGAGCGCGCTGTTGGCCCGTACCGCGCTGATGATGCCGAACAGCATGCCGCCCACCGTCGCCAGCAGCAGACCGGTGCCCATCAGCAACAATGTCGGGCCGGCGCGTTCGGCGATCAGCGCGCGCACCGGCGCCCGTTCATGCTGGGTGGAATAGCCGAGATCGCCGTGCACCGCCGCCTCGGCCCAGGCGACATACTGCACCGGCAACGATCGATCGAGACCCAGCCGATGCCGCAGCGCCGCCACGTCCGCCTCGCTCATCGGCACCGTGGGATCGATGTAGGCCGCGATGGGATCGCCCGGCGTCAGCCGCAGCAGACCGAACATCAGCACGCTGAGCGCGATCAGCATCAGGCAGGCGGCGGCAACGCGGCGGGCGATGAAATACGGCACAGTTCAGGGTATGGAATGAATCTTCCCCTCCCCTTGAGGGAGGGGGATGCGGGGAGGGGTCGGCGCGCGGGTCAAACTGCAACCTCTTGCCGTTGGCACCCCTCCCCCCACCCACCTCCCACAACGGGAGGGGGAGAAGTCACCGCCAGCCGCCCCCTTATCCCCAGACCCAGCCGTGCAGTCCCGGTTCACGCAATGAACGCCCAGGACTCGGCCTGCTGGTCGTAGCCGCCACCCGACGGCGCGGGCGTCCAGACGAAGTTGGCGACGTTCGACGCGATGATGCCGTAACGGGTGCCCACCCACAGCGGCGCCCACGGCAGATCGCGGTTGAACACGCGCGCCACGTCCTGGAAGCGGGTGATCCGCTTGGTGTCGTCGGGCTCGCCGAGCGCCGCGCCGAGGGCACCATTCAGCGCCGCGTCGCGGATGCGCATGATGTTGGCGCCATTGGGCGGGATCTGGCTTTCGTTGATGTACAAATTGACCGCCCCCGGTTCCGGCCCGTTCTGCGCGCCGGCATAGACCAGCGGATATTGCGCCAGGTCCGGCTGTCGATTGTAGACGATGCCGTTATAGGTGGCGACGTCCACCGCCCGCGGCACGACATGGATACCCACCGCCGCCAGCATCGCCTGCATCGCCGCCATCAGGTTCTCCACCAGCGGCGTGTTGTAGTAGGTCAGCCACGCCAGCGGCTTGCTGCCGTTGATCTTCTCCCACCCGGCGTCCTGCAGCAATTGCCGCGCCTTGGCCGGATCATACGGGTACGGATCGAGATCCTTCGGCGTGACGTTGCCGGCGATGTAGACCGAGTTGGCCAGCTCCGCCGCGCCCTTCAGGATCGAGGTGACCAGCGCCTGGCGGTTGATCGCCTGCATCAGCGCGCGGCGCACCTGCACGTCTTCCCACAGCGTGGTGGCGTGATTGAAACCGATGTAGTTCATCACCCAGGAATTGCCGGGGATGACGTGGAATGCCCGGTTGCCCTGGAAGCTGCGCGCCTCGTCGGCCTCGACATAGCTGAACTGGATTTCGCCGGCACGCAGCGCGTCGACCGCGTTCGACGAGTTCTTGAAATAGCGGTTGATCACCCCGTCCAGCTTCGGCCTTCCCTTGCGATACGCGGGGTTGGCCTTCAGCTCGACGAACTGGTCGGTCTCGTAGCGCACGAAACTGAACGGCCCGGTGCCGATTGGCGTCTTCACCCACCACGGGTTGCGGTCCAGCCCGTCGCGCGGCAACGGCTCCAGCGCATGTTTCGGCAGCATCATCAGCTTGGTGATGATGTCCAGCAGCGCGCCGTTGGACTTGCTCAGTTCGAACACCGCGGTCATCGGATCAGGCGTGCCGACGCGGGCAATGTCGCCCAGGCGCGAATTGAAGATCGAGCCGGAGCGCGGGTCCTTCGCCAGCTCGATGGTGAAGGCGACATCGGCGGAGGTGAACGGCTGGCCGTCATGCCATTTCACGTCCGGCACAAGGTGGAACGTGTACGCCGTCTTGTCGGGTTTGGCTTCGACGCGTTGTGCCAGCGAGCCCTGGATCGTCTCCAGCTTGCCGTCGTAAAGCACCAGCGTGTCGTAGTACAGGTTGAGCCACTGGAAGCCGGCAGTGGCGGCGAGCGGGTTGAAGTTGTTCGGATAGCCGCCCGGACCCACGTCGAAGCCGCCGACCAGCACATTGCGGGTCGGCTGGGCGGATGCGCCGGCAGCGGCCGCGGCAATCCCCAGGTTGAGAGCCAGCGCCATGCTGTCGCGGCGTGTGAGTGTGATCACCGATCCGATCCTTTGCCTTGTGTGGTATGGGTCAGCCTTGGTTGGCGGCGGCTTTGCCACGCCGAGGCCATCGGCGCGGCGGTACAGTGCCGCGACGGATGGCCGGGCGATCCCCGGGGCAAGCGGCCGGGGACGGTCGTGACGTGCGGGAAACGGTGGCGACCAGACTGACCCACTGCACTTCACCTGCGCGGCGTTCCGCTGCTGGAATTGACTGCCATTCGAACAAATCGGCGTTGACCTAGGTCAACGACACCACCTGCGGAGGCGCTATGTTTGCGTCCACCGTGCCGCGGGGTAGCTCCCGCCCGCGGCAGATGGGATTCGGACATGGACGCATCGGCATTCGTCGGCGTGGACGTAGGCTCCGCCAGCGTGCGCGCCGGGGTGTTCGATCGTGCCGGCACCGAGCTGGCCTTCGCCGTCCGTCCGATCCGCCAGTTCAACCCACGCGCCGACGTGTTCGAGCAGTCCTCCACCGACATCTGGGCGCAGACCGGCGCCGCGGTGCGCGCCGCGATCGACCAGGCCGGCCTGTCCCCGCAGTCTATCGGCGGCATCGGCTTCGACGCGACGTGCTCGCTGGTCGCCGTTGGCGCGGACGGCGCGCCCGTCTCGGTGGCCGAGGACGCCGATCCGCAGCGTGACATCGTCATGTGGATGGATCATCGCGCGGTGGTCGAGGCGGCCGAGATCAATGCCACGCACGATCCCGCCCTGGCCTATGTCGGCGGCGAGGTCAGCGTCGAGATGGAACTGCCAAAGATCCTGTGGCTACGCCGGCATTTCCCCGAACGCCATGCCGCGGTGCGGCGCTACTTCGACCTGGCGGACTACATGGTGTGGCGCGCCACTGGTGCCGACGTCGCCAGCGTCTGCACGCTGACCTGCAAGTGGAACTACCTGGCGCATGAGCAACGATTCAGCGCCAGCCTGCTCGACGCCGTCGGTCTGGGCGACCTGCCACGCCTGGTCCCCGCAGAGGTGCGCCAGCTCGGCTCCGCCGCGGGGCGGCTTGGCCCGCAAGCCGCCACCGCTCTCGGCTTGCAAGTCGGGACCGTGGTCGCCACCGGCATCATCGACGCCCATTCCGGCAGCGTGGCGCTGCTCGGCGCGGCGCCCGACGGCGGCCTGGCGATCATCAGCGGAACCTCGTGCTGCCATCTGGTGGTCAGCCGCCGACCGATCATGGTGCCGGGCGTGTGGGGGCCGTATTTCGGCGCCATGCTGCCCGGCTGGTGGCTCAACGAGGGTGGCCAAAGCGCGGCCGGCGCGCTGATCGACTGGACGTTACGCCAGCATGACGCCTGGCCGGCATTGCAGGCGGCGGCCACCGAGGCTGGGCGCAGCGTCTACGAGATCGCCAACGACTGGGTGGCGGCGTTGCAGGCGCGCGAGTCGGAGCCGACGCGCCATCTGCATGTGCTGGCCGACCATCACGGCAACCGCTCGCCGCGCGCCGATCCGCTGGCGCGCGGCATCGTCGCTGGGCTGACGCTGGAACACGGGCCGGATGCGCTGGCGCGGCACTACCTGGCAACCGTGCAGGCACTGGCTTACGGCACGCGCCACATTATCGACAGCCTCAACGCAGCCGGCCATCGCATCACGCGCGTGGTGATGACCGGTGGCGGCACGCGCAACGCGCTGCTGCTGCGCGAGCACGCCGACGTCACCGGCTGCGACCTGCATCTTGGCAGCGAGGAACAGGCGGTGACGCTCGGCGCCGCGATCCTGGCCGCCACCGCGAGCGGTGCCTTCGCCGACCTGCCCTCGGCCACGGCGTCGATGGCGCATGTCGGCGGAACGATTCATGCCGATCCGGCCAGGCGCGCATTCCACGATGCGAAATACGCCGTGTATCTGGCGCTGTATGACGACTGGTGCCGCTACCGTCGGATGATGGACGCAACGAATTAGAGGGTGATCACCATGCTGTCGCTGCAACTTGCGCAAGCCGAACCCCAAATCAGCGTCGGCCGCAACGAGGTGCTGCTGGTAACCAATGCCGACCTGCGCGAATCCGCCAACGTCGCATGCTGGCCGGTACAGGAGAAATTCGAGCACATGCTGCACGACGTGCTGGGCGACAAATTTGGCGTCGCGGTCCGGCGCGCGCATCCGGTGAAGGCAGACAAGGGGCACGGCTTCATTAGCAGCCAGCGCGAGGGCAGCGACCTGTTCGCCCGCATCGATCCCGATGCGCCGGTGATCGTGCTGCTGACGGCGTGGCAATACTCGCACCATCTGGCCGCGAGCCTGCTGCATCACCGCGGCAAGATCCTGCTGCTTGCGAACTTCGACGGCACCTGGCCCGGCCTGGTCGGCATGCTGTGCCTGGCCGGTACGCTGACCAGCCTGGGCAAACCGTGCGCGCGGCTGTGGTCGGAAAATTTCGACGACGCATTCTTCCTGGACGGGCTGCGCGCCTGGCTCGACACCGGTCGGATCGACCACGACACGAGCTATCTGCATCCCGTCACCGCCGACCATCCGGTGCTGCGCACGCCGGCCGGCGCGATCGGCCAGCGCGTCGGCGCGTATGTGCTGCGCCACAAGGAGATCATGGGTCTGTTCGACAGCTTCTGCATGGGCATGATGAATGGCGTGTTTCCGCAGCGTGCGCTGGCCGAGATCGGCATGCCGATGGAAGCGCTGTCGCAGTCGGCGCTGCTGGTGGAGATGGCGGCCGTTCCCGCGGAGTTGCGCGAGGCCTGCCTGCGCTGGTACGAATCGCGCGGCATGAAGTTCGCCTTCGGCACCGATCCCGCCACCGAACTGACCCGCCCGCAGGTGCTCGAGCAGTGCGCCATGCTGATCGCGCTTGGCCGCTTCGTCAGCCGCTTCGGCCTGTCCGCGGTCGGCGTGCAGTATCAGCAGGGGCTGGCACGCTCCTGCGCCGCGTCGGACTTCGCTGAGGGCGCCATCGGCTCGGCCGAGCGTTTCCCGATCCCCGACGCCGACGGCCCAGAGACTGGCGGCGCCATCATCCGCCCCGACGAGGCGATCCCGTGCATCAACGAGGTCGACATGGGCAGCGGCATTCCGCAGACCATGCTGTGGCGGCTGCTGACCTCGCTCGGGCTGCCGGCGGAGACCACGCTGCACGACGTGCGCTGGGGCAGCGAATTCGACGGAAAGTTCTACTGGGACCTGGAGATTTCCGGCGCGGTGCCATTCGCACATCTGAAGGGCGGCATCGCCGGGGCCACCGGCTACCGCCAGCCGCCGATGTATTTCCCGATGGGCGGTGCGACGATCACCGGCCAGTGCAAAGCCGGAACGTTCGCCTGGGCGCGGGCGCACTACGAAGGCACCAGGGTGATCATGCATATTGGCACGGGCCACGCCGCCGAACTGCCGGACGCCGAGTTCGAACGTCGCCGGCGCGCGACCACCTACCAGTGGCCGCTGATGAACGCGGTGCTCGACGGCGTCGGCCGCGACGACCTGATGGCGGGCCACCAGAGCAACCACGTCACCGTCGCCTATGTCGATGCAGCGCAGTTGCGCGACGTGGTGCGCGCCTTTGTCGCCCAGGCGCTGACCCAGGGCATCAGCGTGTTCGCCGCCGGAACAGTTGGCGATTGGCTCGGCAGCGCGGGCTAGAGCATTTTCGGCCTGACTGGGATTGCCGGCACCACCTGTCATTGCGAGGAGCGCAGCGACGAAGCAATCCCCTGCGTTGGGGCGGGAGATTGCTTCGTCGCTGCGCTCCTCGCAATGACAGGTGGTGTTTCCGGTCAGCGTGAAAATGCTCGAGACTTGACACACAGCCTCGGCGAAATGCCGTCGGTCAGGCGGCGCCGGCGCAGATATCTATCGCGCGGGAACCGCGTCCGACAATCGCCATCGCGTCGCCACCGCTCGAGCCTTGGGGGACCCTTCAGCACCGGTGATACCGGCGGTCGAAAGGATTGACCTACCTCGGCCGTCAACCGTTCCAACCGTCATGGCCGTCCCTGGACTTTTTCCGGGGAGGGCCATGACGTCCAGTGCGAACGGCCCCAGAGGCAATGGTCTCGGCCACTGGATGAACTCTTCAGTACCTGTGAGGCGCGGCAAGCGCCGAACCAGCGCACGCGAGGGCGTGGGAACGCCCGATCATGTGCCGAAGAGTGGCCTGCGTCCGGGAGAAGAGCGCCGACCGGTCGAACCCACGCGGCTTTGTTGAGCTGACGTCCCATCCAGGTCGTCTTCATCCGCTTCCAATTGCGGACGCGTATCCTTCGGCTCTCCCGGATTCTCGTCGCGATTCGCTTCCGTCTGTGTGGTATCGGTCATGACGCCTCCTTTCGAGAGCCAGCCTGCGCTGGTCCTCGCGCGGCAATTCCAAGTGATCGTATGCGGAGAAACGTCCGACGATCCGATCGCCAATCCGATCAGCCCAGGTCCCGCACCGAACAGATATCAAGTATAGTCCACAACGCGGCAGCGGCAGGAGACTCGGAAACTACTTATGCCAGCCTCCGGCAGGCTTGACGCCTGGGTGGGATGCCAGACGGGTGGGATTATCTGATTGCCGCGCCGTAGACGCGCCGGTCATGGCACGGTCCGCGCGGTATGGCCTTGCCGACCGACAGCCGATCGCCGGGTTATCCGGCTCGCCAAAATAGTGTGCGTAAAGAACCCATTACACGCCGATCGCGGCTTTGACGCGCGCGGACGACAGCGGCAGGTCGCGCAGCCGAACGCCCGTCGCATCGCGTAGCGCGTTGGCAATCGCCGCTGCCATCGGCCCCTGCCCCGCCTCGCCGGTTCCCAGAAACGGCTGGCCCGGGCGCGGCAGCACATGGACCTCGACGCTCTCGGGTGCTGCCGGAAAGCGCAGGATCGGATATCCGCTCCAGTCGGTGCTGGTGATGTGGCGGCGGTCGAAGCGCACCTCCTCGTAGAGCGTCCAGCTCGCCGCTTGCACCATTGCGCCCTCGATCTGGTTGCGGATGCCGTCAGGATTGATCGGCTGACCGCTGTCCACCGCGGCGACAACGCGGCCGAGCCGGATCTGGCCGGTTTCGTGCTCTACCGAAACGGAAAGTGCCACCGCACAATACGCGGCGAGATTCTTGTACCGCGCGAAGGCAAAGCCACGACCAACATTGGCCTCGCGCGGCGCTGGCTTGCCCCAACCGAAACGGTCCGCCGCCGCCTGCACGACGGCGCGGGCACGCTCATCCGTCAGGTGGCGCAGCCGGAAGGCGACGGGATCGGCACCGGCGGCGATCGCCAGTTCATCCATGAAACTCTCGATCGCAAACACGTTCAGATAGGCGCCGAGGGCGCGCATCGCGGAAACCCGCAGCGGCATGTCAGGCACGAAATGCGACACCACCCGCGCGTTCGGCAACGCATAGATCGGGTTGCTGTTGCGGTCGCCGCCGCCCTCCGGCATCGGGATCGGCGCCGGCGGGGGAACCGGCAAGGCGGTCGGCAACGCGGCATTCTGCACCAGCAGCCCGCCGACATTCGGGCGCCGGTTGTGCGTGTTGCTCCACACGCCGTAATCCCAGTCGACGATGCGGCCCTCGGCATCGAGCGCGCCGGAGACCTCGGCTACCATCGCCGGGCCATACGGCTCGCTGGTGTGCTCCTGCTCGCGCATCCACTGCACGCGGATGGGGCGGCCGGGCACCGCACGCGCGATCAGGGCGGCGTCCGCGGCCACGTCGTCGGCGCCGTTGTGGCCATAGCAGCCGGAGCCCTCGACATGCACGCAACGAACTTTCTGCGGCGGCAGGCCGAGCAACTGTGCCAGCGCGGCGCGCAACGGGAACACGCCCTGGGTGTGCGTCCACACCGTCATGCCGTCCTCGCCCGACACGGCGAGCGCACAGGACGGGCCGATCGCGCCGTGCATCTGATAGGGGCGCGTGTAGCGGGCGCTGATCCGTTTGACCGCCGGCTCGGCGGGGTTGGTCCAGTTCAGCACCGGAATGTCACGCGCCGGCAACGAGCGGATCAGCGCGGGGGCGTCGGCTTGCACCGGTAGCGTCGCGGTCTCCTGCCACTCTACCGACGCAGCCAGCACGCGCATCGCCTTGATCGCCTGCCATTCCCCCACGGCAACGACCGCGAGGTAGCTGGCTTCGCGCACCACCTTCACCACGCCTGGCATGCGCGCGACGCCGTCGGTGTCGGCGCGCAGCAGCACAGCACCGGCGCTCGGCTGACGCACCGCGCGGGCGTGCAGCATGCCCGGCAGCCGCATGTCCTGCACGTAGGCCGCGCCGCCGGTGAGTTTTCCGGGTATGTCGATGCGCGGCATCGCCGTGCCGATCACGCGATACGTGGCAGGATCTTTCAACGCGCCGCCCGGCTGCGCCCGGACGTGCAACGACAGCTTGGCGGCCAGTGCGCCGTAGTCGCGCGCGGCCCCGCCCGGCGCATGCACCACGCCGTCCTCGACGCTCAGCGCCGCCGCTGCAACGCCAAGGTCGGCCGCCGCGGCATCGACCAGCAGCAGCCGCGCCTGGGCCGCCGCGTTGAGCAGCGCCGTGCCACTGTCCTGCATGGAATGGCTGCCGGCGGTGATACCCTCATTCGGCGTGCGCGCGGTATCCGCCGTCACCAGCGTCACCCGCGCGGGCGCGACGTCGAGCTGCTCCGCGACCACCTGGATCAGCGCCGTCTTCAGGCCCTGGCCAAGCTCCGCCTTGCCAGTGAAGGCCGTGATGCCACCATCCGGCCCGATGCGGATCCAGGCATCGAGCAGCGGTGTCTCCTTGAGGCTTCCCGGTAGCGGCGCGTCGTCGGCGTGCCCCGGTGCGCCCGGTAGCGTAACGGACACCAGCAGGCCCCCGCCGGCGGCGAGCAGACTTCGGCGCGACAGCGCGGCGGTCATTGCGTGGCCGCCTTCACGGGCGCGGCTGCGTTGGCGGGGGTGGTCGCCTTCGCTTGGGTGGCCGCGCGCAGCGACGCGGCGGCGCGTCGGACGGCGGCGAGGATGCGCATATGCGTGCCGCAGCGACACAGATTGGGATTGAGCCCGCCGCGGATTTCCTGCTCCGACGGGTCTTGCGTGCACGCCAGCAACGCCTGCGTGCGCATCACCATGCCGGCGATGCAATACCCGCATTGTGCCGCCTGTTCCGCAATGAAGGCGCGCTGCACCGGGCCGGGCGCGGCCGGCGTGCCAAGTCCCTCGATCGTCGTCACCTGGCGTCCGGGCAGCAGCGCGATCGGGGTCAGACAGGAGAACACCGCCGCGCCGTCGACGATCACCGTGCAGGCCCCACACTGCCCAAGGCCGCAGCCGAACTTGGCGCCGTTCAGTGCAAGATCGTTGCGCAGTACATACAGCAGGGGCGTGTCCGGTTCGGCATCGACCTCGTGGTCCCGCCCGTTGACGGTCAGCCTGATCATGTACCGCCCCCCTCGCGTCTTGCCTCTCGCACGTTCGCCTCGATGTCCGGCCACGGCGGCAGATCGCTATAGCGCGCCCGCACATACGCGGCGAGCACGGCGACCTGCGCATCGGTCAACGCATCGGCAAACGCTGGCATGTAGGGTCCGGCATGGCCCTCCCGCCAGGGCAGCCCGTGCAGGATCATGTCAACGACATTGCGCGCGGTCGGTGCGTTTACCGCGCTGCTGAGCGCAAGGGCCGGTGCTCCGCCATGGGTCATCGGGGCGTCGGCCGCGTGGCAGGCACCGCAGGCGCCGTTGAACATGGAAGCCGCCGGCGCATCCGCCCCCTGCGCGTCCGCTCGCTGCGCATCTGCTCGCTGCGCATCAGCCGTTATCGGCGGCGCCGGCTTTGCCGCCCCGGTAGCCGGCGCGGGGGTAGCCGGCGTGCGGGCAGCCGGCGTGCGCGCAGCCTGCGCGGGCGGCATGCGCGAGGCAATGTAGACCGCGATCGCGTGGATATCCGCGTCCGGCGCCGACGCAAGCTGCTGTGTCACCGGCGCCATCGGCCCCGCCACAGCCCCATGGCCGGCCTGGAAGCCGGTGTGCAGATAGGTCGCGAGCGCATCGACGTTCCACGCAAGTGGTGCGGGCGAGCCGACCTGCAGCGCCGGGGCATCCCAACCTTCCGCCTCACCCCCGGCCAGCGCCTGGTGGTTCTTCTCGGCGCCGAGCAAATTGTGCGGCGTGTGGCAGGCGCCGCAGTGGCCGATCGCCTCGACCAGGTAGGCGCCGCGATTCCACGCCGCATCCTTTGTGGGATCAGGCTGAAATTCGCCTTGGCGCAGGAACTGCAGGTTCCATCCCGCGAGCAACGCACGCACGTTGAACGGGAAGGTCAGCGCATTTGGCGGCGTTGCCTGGCGCACCGGCTGGCGGGTCATCAGAAACGCATACATCGCCGCAATGTCGGCGTCGGTCGCGCGGGTGAAGTGCGGGTACGGGAGCACCGGGTAGAGATGCCGGCCCGCGCGGTCGACGCCGTCCCGCATGGCGCGGCGGAACGCGGCGAGCGACCAGCCGCCGATGCCGGTGGCGACATCGGGCGTGATGTTGGTCGCGTAGATGCGTCCGAAGGGCGTCGGCACCGCGCGCCCGCCGGCGAAGGGGCGCCCGGACTGCGTCGTGTGCCCAGTCTGCATCGTATGGCAGACGGCGCAGTCGCCGACCGCGGCCAGTTCGGCGCCGCGGGCGATTTCGGTGGTGGCGAAGGATGTGGGGGCAGGCGGCGCGATGGGCGGTATTTCCGGCGGCCGGATGATTGCATAGACGATCACGCCGGCGGCGGCCGCGGCGGCCAGCGGCAGCCCGACGAAGCGGCCGCGGCGGCGAAAGCGGGGGCGTACGGTCGGTGCCATGCGGAGCGATATTAGACCAATCGCCACAACCATTGAGCCTCGGTCTGTTCACATTGGCACGGCTTTCGCCTCATGGCCAAAGAAAGAGCGGGCGCGGGGCATGGGCCGTCGGATTGATCCTGGCGGCAACCGATTCCCGCGGCCGCCTTCCCTCGCGCCGCCCCTTCACCTCCCCGTCCCCCCTCCCCCCACCCTTGGTCCGCTGCGTGGCCCAAGCCCTCAAGGGGCGGGGGAGAAGGGAGGTTGATGCATATCAATGCCGGATCGTCCTGCCTGATCGAACCTGCGCACGAAGCTGCCGTTGAGGACGCCACGGCGACCTGGGATTGGGTGGGAGATTGCCAATGTTAAATAAGCTTCTGTGGAGTGCCGTCATCCTGTTGGGCACCGTCGCACTTGGCATCGTCGCGCTCACCCGCGGCGAGCCCGTCAACGCGGCGTGGCTGGTTGTCGCGGCGGTGTGCGTCTACTTCATCGCCTATCGCTTCTACGCGCTGTTCGTCGCCAACAAGGTGTTGGGGGTCGACCCGACGCGCCCGACTCCGGCCTATCGCCGCAACGACGGCCTCGATTACGTGCCGACCAACCGCTACGTGTTGTTCGGCCATCATTTCGCGGCCATCGCCGGTGCCGGGCCGCTGGTGGGGCCCGTGCTCGCCGCGCAGATGGGCTATCTCCCGGGCACGCTGTGGATCCTCGCGGGAGTCGTCTTCGCCGGCGCCGTGCAGGACATGACGATCCTGTTCCTCTCGACGCGGCGCGACGGCCGTTCGCTCGGCGACATGATCCGTTCCGAGATGGGCCCCGTGGCCGGCGCGATCGGCGGCATCGGCGTGCTGCTGATCTGCATCATCGTCCTCGCGGTGCTCGCCCTCGTGGTGGTGAACGCGCTGGCGGGCAGCCCGTGGGGCACCTTCACCGTCTTCAGCACGTTACCGATCGCCATTCTGATGGGCCTCTACACCAGGTTCATCCGGCCAGGCCGCATCGGCGAGATGTCGGCGATCGGCTTCGCCCTGCTGATCGCCGCGCTGCTGTACGGCCGAACCGTCGCCGAGACGCCCGAACTGGCGCCGTATTTCACCATGAGCGGCGCGACCCTGGCGCTGATCATCATCGGCTACGGCTACGTCGCCTCGGTGCTGCCGGTGTGGCTGCTGCTGGCACCGCGCGACTACCTGTCGACCTTTATGAAGATCGGCACGATCCTGCTGCTGGCGGTCGGCATCATGCTGGTGCGGCCGGATCTGCAGATGCCGCCGCTGACGCGCTTCGTCGACGGCAGCGGACCGGTCTGGGCCGGCAGCCTGTTCCCGTTCCTGTTCATCACCATCGCCTGCGGCGCGGTCTCCGGCTGGCACGCGCTGATCGCCTCCGGCACCACGCCGAAGATGATCGAGAACGAGAACCAGATGCGCTTCATCGGCTATGGCGCGATGCTAATGGAATCCTTGGTGGCGATCATGGCGATGATCGGCGCCTCGGTGATCCATCCGGGCGTCTACTTCGCGATGAACAGCTCGGCTGGGCTGATCGGCACCACCGCCGTGCAGGCGGCCCAGGTGGTGACCTCATGGGGCTTCGTCGTCACCCCCGACATCCTGACGCAGATCGCGCATGATGTGGGCGAGATCTCCGTGCTGTCGCGCACCGGCGGCGCGCCGACACTGGCGGTCGGCATGGCCACCATTCTGTCGGGCATGCTGGGCGGCAAGGCGCTGATGGGCATCTGGTACCACTTCGCCATCCTGTTCGAGGCGCTGTTCATTCTGTCCACGGTCGATGCCGGTACCCGCGTCACCCGCTTCATGATCCAGGACCTGATCGGCAACGTGATCCCGGCGTTCAAGGAAACCAAATCCTGGGCCAACAACCTGACCGGCTCGGCGCTCGCCTGCCTGCTGTGGGGCTACATCCTGTATCAGGGGGTCGTCGACCCGCTGGGCGGCATCTGGACGCTGTGGCCGCTGTTCGGCACGGCCAATCAGATGCTGGCGGCGATCGCGCTGACGTTCTGCACCGTGGCGCTGTTCAAGATGAAGCATGAGCGCTTTGCCTGGGTCACCGTCGTGCCGACGGTCTGGCTGGTGGCCTGCACGGTCACCGCGGGCCTGGAGAAAGTGTTCAGCCCGAACCCGGCGGTCGGCTTCCTTGCCCACGCGCAAAAGTTCGGCGCGGCGGCGGCGGCCGGTCAGGTGCTGGCGCCCGCCAAGACGATGCATCAGATGAACCAGATCCTCTTCAATGACTACACCGATGCGACGCTGGCCGCGGTGTTCGCCGCGGTCGTCATCACCATGGTGGTCTACGGCGTGATCGATGTCCGCAAGGCACGCGGCAACCCGACGGCCTCGGCGATCGAGGTCGGCGCGGCGGACGCGATGGCGGCCGGCGATGACTGATTTCGATCTCTTGTTGGAACGTTTGGGCCAGACCGCGCGCGCAACGACCACCTGGTCCGTGCGCGCGGCACGGCTGATGGTCGGCGTGCCGGACTATCAGACCTACGTGGACCATCGCCGCGCGCTGCACCCGGACCTGCCGGTGATGACGTATAAGGAATTTTTCCGGGAGCGGCAGACCGCACGCTACGCGATCGAGAAGGGCCGGTTCAGGGGCTGCTGCTGAAGGCCGCTCGTCGCGGCCGACGACTGGCCGTCAAGTGCGTCGAGTGTCCGGCCCATCAAGTATCGAGTGTCCGGCTCATCAAGTATCAGGAGATGCATGAATGGTCGCGAAGCGGAGCGATATGACGCCGGTGATGGACCTGACCCTGGAAAGGGGAACCGGTCCTGTGCGCGCGCGCCGGCCGACCTATGTCGACCTGCTGCCGCCGTGCAACCACGCCTGCCCGGCAGGCGAGAACATCCAGGCCTGGCTCGCGTTCGCGCAGGCCGGGAAATACCGGCAGGCGTGGGAAACGCTGGTGCACGACAACCCGCTGCCGGGCGTGCACGGGCGGGTCTGCTATCACCCGTGCGAGGATGGTTGCAACCGAAAGGACTTGGACGAGTCGGTCAGCATCCATGCCGTGGAGCGCTTCCTGGGCGACCTCGCGCTCGCGGAAGGCTGGTCCTACCCGCGCGGCGCGGCACCGAGCGGCAGGCGCGTCCTGGTGGTCGGCGCCGGACCGAGCGGGCTGTCCGCCGCCTATCACCTGACGCGCCTCGGCCACACGGTGGAAATCCATGAGGCGGGGCCGGTGCCCGGCGGCATGATGCATTTCGGCATCCCCGCCTACCGGTTGCCGCGCGCCGACCTGATGCGGGAGATCGGGCACATCGAGGCGATGGGCGTGCGGATCGTGCTTGATCACAAGGTCGACGACATTCTGGCGGAGCAACAAGAAGGCGGCTTCGACGCGGTCTTCATCGCCATCGGTGCGCATATCGGCAAGCACATCGAGATCCCGGCGCGTGACGCCGGGCGCGTGCTCGATGCCGTCGCCATGTTGCGCGATGTGGCCACCGGCGAGGCACCGAAACTCGGCCGCCGGGTGGTCATCTACGGCGGCGGCAACACCGCGATGGACGCGGCGCGGACGGCCAAGCGGCTGGGCGCCGACGAGGCGCTGATCGTCTACCGGCGCGACCGGGCGCACATGCCGGCGCACGAAATCGAGGCCGACGAGGTGCTGGCGGAAGGCATCAAGATCAAGTGGCTCACCACGATCAAGGAGATCGTCGGCCCCGACCTGACCGTCGAGATGATGGAGATCGACGCCAAGGGTCGGCCGCAGCCGACCGGCAAGTTCGAAACGCTGCAGGCGGACTCAATCGTGCTGGCACTTGGGCAGGAGACCGAGAGCGCGTTCCTGCGCCGGCTGCCGGGGATTGAATTCGGCCCCGACGGCACCGTGAAGGTCGGGCCGAACATGATGACCGGGCATCCCGGGATCTTCGCCGGTGGCGACATGGTGCCGAGCGAGCGGACGGTGACGGTTGCCGTCGGGCACGGCAAGCGCGCGGCGCGGCACATCGACGCATGGCTGCACAAGGAGGCGTACGAGGCGCCGGCCAAGGCGCCGATCGTCAGCTTCGATATGCTGGTTTTACCGGTATTTAGCGATGCCGATGCGGCGCATCAGCCGGAACTGCCCGCCGACCGGCGGGAGCGCGGCTTCGAGGAAGTGGTCGCCGGCCTGACCGAGGCGGCGGCGCGGCGCGAAGCCCAGCGCTGCCTGTCGTGCGGGAATTGTTTCGAGTGCGACAATTGCTATGCCGCGTGTCCGGAGGACGCGATCATCAAGCTCGGGCCCGGTCTGCGGTATCGATATGACTACGACAAGTGCACCGGCTGCGCCGTGTGCTTCGAACAATGCCCGTGCCACGCAATCGAGATGATTCCGGAGCCGGCATCGTGACGCCGCCAAGTACACCTCGCCCACGCTTGTGGGCTTGGGCCGCGAAGAGCGCAGCCCCCTGTCATTGCGAGGAGCGCAGCGACGAAGCAATCCCCCGCGGCGGGAGGTTGCTTCGTCGCTACGCTCCTCGCAATGACAGGTGGGGGCTATATCGGCAAGCCGCAGTAGAGGAATAGGACGATGGATCAGCAGATTGCAGATCAGCAAATTGCGGCGCCGAAGATTGCGGGCCAAAAGATCGCTGTAATGGATGGCAACACGGCGGTCGCGCACGTCGCCTACCGGGTCAACGAAGTGTGCGCCATCTTCCCCATCACGCCATCCTCGACCATGGCGGAGCTGGCCGACGAGTGGGCCGCCGCGGGGATCAAGAACGTCTGGGGCACGGTCCCCGTTGTGCAACAGATGCAAAGCGAAGGCGGCGCCGCGGGTGCGGTGCATGGCGCCCTGCAGGCGGGGGCGTTGACCACGACGTTCACCGCGTCGCAGGGCCTGCTGCTGATGCTGCCGAACATGTTCAAGATCGCCGGCGAGCTCACGCCCACCGTCTTTCATATTGCGGCACGCGCCATTGCCACGCAGGCGCTGTCCATCTTCGGCGATCATTCCGATGTCATGGCGGTGCGCGCGGCCGGCTTCGCGCAGCTTTCCTCGGCCTCGGTGCAGGAGGCGCATGACTCCGCCCTGCTCGCGCAGGCCGCGACGCTGCGATCGCGCGTGCCGTTCATGCACTTCTTCGACGGATTTCGCACCTCGCACGAGATCAACACGCTGACGCTGCTGAGCGACGACGAGATTCGCAGCATGATCGACGACGAACTGGTGCGGACGCATCGCGCGCGGGCGCTCAACCCGGAACATCCGTTCATCCGCGGCACGGCGCACAATCCGGACACGTATTTCCAGGCCCGCGAGACGGTCAATCCGTTCTACGACCGGCTGCCCGACATCATGCAGGCGGAGATGGATCGTTTCGGCGCGATGACGGGCCGGCACTACCATCTGTTCGACTACGAGGGCGCCGCTGATGCCGAGCGGGTCATCATCGTGATGGGCTCCGGCGCCGAAACGTCACGCGAAACCGCGGCGGCGTTATGCCGCGCCGGCGAGAAGGTGGGTGTGCTTCAGGTGCGTCTGTTCCGTCCGTTCTCCGCCGCGCATTTCCTGGCCGCCCTGCCCGCCACCTGCAACGCGATCGCGGTGATCGAGCAGACCAAGGAGCCCGGCGCTGCCGGCGAGCCGCTTTATCAGGATGTCGTCACCACGCTGGCACAGGCCGTTTCGCACGGCGAACGCGCAACGTTCCCGAAGGTGATCGGCGGCCGCTATGGAATTTCGTCGAAGGACTTCAGTCCGCCATTGGCCAAGGCGGTGTTCGACGAGCTCAAGAAGCCGGTCCCGAAGAACGGGTTCACCGTCGGCATCATCGACGATGTGACGCACACCAGCCTGACGCCCGATCCGGGTTATTCGATCGAGTCGGACGATGTGGTTCGCGCGGTCTTCTACGGCCTGGGCGCCGACGGCACGGTGGGCGCCAACAAGAACACCGCCAAGATCATCGTCGAGGACGCGGGGCTGTTTGCGCAGGCTTATTTCGTTTACGATTCACACAAGTCGGGCGCCCAGACCATTTCGCATCTGCGCTTCGGCAAGCGGCCGATCCGCTCGCCCTATCTGATTGCTTCGGCCAGCTTCGTCGCCTGCCATCAGTTCAATTTCCTTGAGCGACTGGACATGCTGCGGCTCGCGGCACCCGGTGCCACCTTCCTGATCAACAGCCCTTACGGCCGCGAAACCGTCTGGGATCACCTGCCACGCGCCGCCCAGCAGCGGATCATCGAGCTGAAGCTGCGGGTCTATGTGATCGACGCGTCCCAGGTGGCGCGCGCGGCCGGCCTCGGCAACCGGCCCAACACCGTGTTGCAGACCTGCTTCTTTGCCATTTCAGGCGTGCTGCCGCGCGACGAGGCGATCCGTCACATCAAGGCGGCGATCAAAAAGACCTACCACGCGAAAGGCGATGCGGTCGTTCGCAAGAATTATGCGGCGGTCGACGCCTCGCTGGCCAATCTCACCGAGGTGAACGTTCCCGAAACGGTCACCAGCGCGTTCGATCGCCCGCCGATCGTCCCCGCGAGCGCGCCCGAGTTCGTGCGCAACGTGACCGCCAGGATGCTCGAGGGGCTGGGCGAGGAAATCCCGGTCAGCCTGATGCCGATCGACGGCACCTTTCCGTCCGGCACCGCCGCGTGGGAGAAGCGCAACATCGCGGACTTCGTGCCGGTTTGGGAACCAGACCTGTGCGTCCAGTGCGGCCAATGCAGCTTCGTGTGTCCGCACAGCGTGATCCGCGCCAAATACTACGACGCGGCGCGGCTCGACGGTGCGCCTGCCAGTTTCAAGTCCGCCCCGGTGAATGCGCGCGGCTACCCGGATGCTCGTTTCACATTGCAATTCTACGTGGAAGACTGCACCGGGTGCGCCCTTTGCACCGAGGCGTGCCCGGCGCTGAGCCCGATCGAGGCGGGGGTGAAGGCGATCAACCTCAAGCCGAAGGCGCCGATCGTCGAGGCGGAGCGCACGAACATCGGCTTCTTCGAGACCCTGCCGGTGAACGACCGTGCCCGGGTCGATTTCGCCAACGTGCGCGGCGTGCAGTTTCTGGAGCCGCTGTTCGAGTTCTCAGGCGCCTGCGCCGGCTGTGGCGAAACGCCATATCTGAAGCTATTGTCGCAGTTGTTCGGCGACCGGATGCTGGTCGCGAACGCCACCGGGTGCTCGTCGATCTACGGCGGCAATCTTCCGGTGACGCCGTGGAGCAAGAACCAGGAAGGCCGCGGCCCGGCCTGGTCGAACTCGCTGTTCGAGGACAACGCGGAATTCGGCCTGGGCTTCCGCCTCGCTGCCGACAAGCATCTCGAGCTTGCGGACCGCTGCCTCAGGTCTCTGGCACCAGTGCTCGGCGAGGCGTTTGTGGCCGCGATCCTGGCCGCGCCACAAATCCAGGAGTCCGAGATCCGGGCCCAGCGGATCCGTGTCGCCGAGCTGAAGACGAAGCTGCTCGGGCTGGCCGACGGCAACGCGGCGGCACGCGATCTGCTGTCGGTGGTCGATCACCTGGTCCGGCGAAGCATCTGGACCGTGGGCGGCGACGGCTGGGCCTACGACATCGGCTATGGCGGCCTGGACCACGTGCTGGCGTCCGGGCACGACGTCAACGTGCTGGTGCTCGACACCGAGGTCTACTCGAACACCGGCGGCCAGGCGTCCAAGGCGACCCCCCTCGGCGCCGTGGCGAAGTTTGCCGCAGCCGGCAAGCGCACGGCACGCAAGGACCTGGCGATGCAGGCCATCGCCTACGGCAATGTCTACGTCGCGCAGGTGGCGATGGGGGCGAACCCGCAACAAACCCTGCTCGCGTTCCGCGAGGCCGAGGCCTACAAGGGACCCTCACTCATTCTCGCCTACAGCCATTGCATCGCGCATGGCATCGACATGCAGTTCGGCATGCGGCAGCAGGACCTTGCCACGGCCAGCGGCTACTGGCCGCTGTTCCGGTTCAACCCGTCGATGCGGCAGGCCGGCCAGAATCCGTTCCGGCTGGATTCGTTGCGCCCGAGCATTCCTTTCAAGGACTACGCCTACAACGAGATCCGCTATCACTCGCTGACCATGACGCGCCCAGCCGAGGCCGAGGAACTGGCGCGGATGGCGCAATCCGTTGTGCTTGAGAAATATCGCAGCTACGAGCAGTTGGCGGGTCTCGATGGCGGGAAATTCCATCCGCCCGCGGACACGATCAGCCGCAAGACCGAGCCGGCGTGAGCCGCCGCTCGGGACCGGCGGACAAGGACACGCGCGTCATGACGATCGCGAAAGAACCAGTTTCCGGCTGCGTCGGAGCCGGTGGGAATGGCCGGGACAGATCCCCGGGCCAGACGCCCGGGGGCGGCCATGACGCATGGGCAACGCCAGTGCGAACCGACCGAGCGTCAATCGTTTCGACTTCTGGTATAGTGCACAACGTCGATCCGGGGAGGAATGTCAGATGGATCTGACGTCACGCTACATGGGGCTCGACCTTAAGAATCCGCTGGTAGCCTCGGCATCGCCGCTCACCGGCGAGCTCGACAGTCTTCGTCAGCTCGAGGATGCGGGGGTGGCCGCGATCGTCCTGCCGTCGCTGTTCCAGGAGCATATCGAAGCCGAGGCGCGGCGCTACGAAGCCCTGACCGAGGCGGGTGCGGACAGCTTTCCCGAGGCACTCACCTACTTCCCGGCGCTGAGCGCGTCCCACGCCGGGCCGGAGCGCTACCTGATGCTGGTACGAGCCGCGGTAGAGGCGGTTGACCTGCCGATCATTGGCAGCCTCAACGGCACAACCAACGAGGGCTGGATCGACTTTGCGAAGCAGATCGAGCAGGCCGGTGCCGCGGGGATCGAGCTCAATGTGTATTTCCTGCCCATCGATCCCGCGATGAGCGGCCGCGCTGTCGAACAGCGCTATGTGGAGATCCTAACCGCGGTTCGCGCTGCCGTCGCGATCCCCGTCGCCGTCAAGGTCGGCCCATACTTCAGCGCTTTCGGCCAAATGGCGCAGGAGCTCGACCGCGCGGGGGCCGATGCGCTCGTGCTGTTCAATCGGTTCTACCAACCGGATATCGATCTGGTGGGCCTGCGCATGGTCAAGGACCTGGAACTGAGCCGACGCAACGAGATCCGGCTGCCGCTGCTGTGGATTGGCGTTTTATCAGGCAACATCCGCGCATCGCTCGCGGCGAGCACCGGGGTCGAGAGTGCCGAAGAAGTTCTGAAATATCTGCTGGCCGGCGCGGACGCCGTGATGACGACCTCCGCGCTGCTGCGGCACGGGGTGCAGCATGTCGCAACCCTGCTGAGCGGTGTCAATGCCTGGCTGTCCGCGCGCGACATCCGGTCGCTCGATCAGGTCCGCGGTCTGTTGAGCCGCCGGAAGACGCGGAGGACAGGTGCACTGATCCGCGCCGACTACATCGAGATGTTGCAAGAATACGACCCGCAACCCATCGCGTGACGATGCGACCTCGCGCACGAAACGCACTTTCGCTGTCCAGCAATCCTCATTTTGGTCCATCTGGTTGCCATATCGTCATGGCCGGACTTGTTCCGGCCATCCGCCGCGGCACCGTGCTTCGGGGATGGCCGGAACAAGTCCGGCCATGACGGTTGGAGGCCGTACGGCACGACCAAAATGAATGAATTGCCGTTCGCCGTCCCTGGACTTGTTCCCGGAATCAGTCTTGGTTATCCCCACACCGAAGCACCTTGCTGCGGGACCCCTCCCCCCGCCCTTGGTCCGCTTCGCGGCCCAAGCCCTCAAGGGGAAGGGGAGAATGAAACTTGAAATTGCGTCAGGGAGGCGACGGTGCCCGAGCTGATCGAATTGAATGGACGGCACTACCGCAAGCCGGCCCGCCCCACGGTGGTGATCTGCCTCGACGGGTGTGATCCGGAGTATATCCGGCGCGGCATCCCGGACGGGGTCTTCCCCATCATCGAATCGTTTCGCCGCGACGGCTACTTCGCCACCGCCGACGCCGCAATGCCGACGTTCACCAATCCGAACAATGTCTCGATCGTGACGGGGGCTCCGCCCTCGATCCATGGCATCGCCGGCAACTATTATCTGGATCGCAACACGGGCCAGGAGGTGATGATCACTGACGCGTCGCTGCTGCGCAGCGAGACGATTCTGGCACTCATGTCGCACGCCGGCGTGAAGACCGCGGCAGTTACCGCGAAGGACAAGCTGCGGAAGATTCTTGGGCAACATCTTGATGGCATCTGCTTCTCCTCGGAACACGCCGACCAGTGCACCGCCGAGGAGAATGGCATCACTGATGCCGAAGCGCTGGTCGGCAGGCCGAAGCCGGACCAGTACTCCGCCGATCTTTCGCTGTTCGTGCTCGACGCCGGCATCAAGCTGCTGGAGCGTGGCGCCGCCGAGCTGTTCTACCTCTCGCTTTCCGATTACGTGCAGCACAAATCCACACCGGGCGAGGCGGAGGCGGATGAATTCCATCGGGCGGTCGACGGGCGCGTCGGACGCTTGCTGGCGCTCGGCGCGGTGGTCGGCCTGGTTGCCGACCACGGCATGAACGACAAGGCGCTGCCCAACGGCGAGCCGCACGTCGTCTACCTTGAGGACGAGCTCAACAACCGTTTCGGCACCGGCACGGTCCGCGTGATCTGTCCGATCACCGATCCGTTCGTGCGCCACCACGGCGCCCTTGGCTCGTTCGTGCGCGTCTACCTGCGGAACAACGTCGAGCTTGCACGTCTCATGGCGGCCAGCGCGTCGCTGCAAGGCGTGGCCGAGGTAGTCGACGGCCCGACCGCGGCGCAACGATTCGAACTGCCGCTCGATCGGGAAGGTGATTTCGTCGTGCTGGGGGATGCAAACACGGTGGTCGGATCGACGCGCGCCGCGCATGACCTGTCCGGACTTGCCGGCCATCGACTTCGCTCGCATGGGGGTCTCGCGGAGCAGAAGGTGCCGTTCATTCTCTCACACAAGCTGACGCCCGAGTACCGACGCATCGCAGAGAGCCGACGCCTGCGCAATTTCGACATCTTCGAGTTCGCGCTGAACGGGACGGCTCAGCGCGGCTGAACTCGATGAAGCGAAAAAATGCCGAAGCTGCCGTGGCGCTTGGTCAGTGATGCGATGCGCCCGCGGTTTCCAGTCCGACGTCGAAGGACAGGAAGCGGTCGAACAAGGCGGTCTTGCGAAAGAACTGCCGCCTTTCGAAGCGGCCCGGATCGGCCTTGTCTTCCCTGTGTTCGAGCAGGCCGAACCACTTGAGCGGTCGGAGGATCTTTGCCTCCATCATGTAGGAAGCCGTGTCCCAGTCCCATTTATTGTCCAACACGCTATCGTTGGGGATCGTGCATAAGCGCGTCAGGCGCTCCGGCGATTGCCAGTCATTGGCAGCAACCGACAAGGACCAGAGGACGATGCCCGCATCGGATTGCGGCCATCCGTGATGCAGGTCGGGACCGAAATATCCAAGGTTGAGATGCCACAATGCGACATGAAACAGGACTGCCTGCAGCACCCGCAGGTTCGCGTCCTCCAGCATCCGTCGGCCCGCCGGTGTGACCTTGAGGTGGCCCTTGTATCGACGCAGGAGCTTGCCAACCACAGCAATGTGACGAACGAAATAAAGCGGCAGAAAATCCGTTTCGTTGATCACCTTGTTGAACTGAAAGGCGTAGGCTTGGTCGAAGTCGGGCCATGTGAAGCGCTCGCACATCTCTGCCACGACGCCGCGAGACAGATTCCCCGTGGCCGTCATTTTCAACCCCGGGCCTGCCGCGGCAGCGCGCAAAAGAAGCAGGACGTTGCGTGCAACGGGCGATTGCTGGACCTCTTCATGCGTGAGGTCGGTGGCAAGCCGGATCGGACCTGCCATCGGCGACGGCGGCCGATGCAGCGCCGCGAAGCTGGCTTGATCCAGCAGCGTCCAGGCCGGCTCGACGCCGCCAAGCCAGCGCTTGACGGCGGGGTGTTGCAGCATGCCGGGAACTACCACCGTGCGGGCCTCATGTCGTGGGCCTCATGTCATCGGGCCCATAGGGGCGCGCGTGGCCGCGATCGAAACGGCGCACTACGGCTTCGGGTCGGATTCCGGGTGGAACAGGCGCTGCCCGGCAATCATGTAGCCGCCAATCGCAGCCTGCCCTTCCGGCGAGGCCAGCCATGCGGCGAAACGGCGCGCCGGCCCCTGCTTGGCCTGCGGATGGGTCTGCGGATTCAGCAGGATGACGTCGTAACGGTTCAGCAGCCGAGGATCGCCCTCGAGCACGATCCGGAGATCGGCTTTGTGACCGAAGCTCAGCCAGGTGCCGCGGTCGGACATTGTATAGGCCTCCATCGCCGCCGCGGCGTTCAGCGCCGCGCCCATGCCGCCGCCGATGTCGCGATACCAAACGCTGCCGGCCATCGTCCCACCGGCCGCCGCCCCGCTGACTGTCGCAGGATCGAGCCCGACGGGTTTCCACAGCCGCTTTTCCAGCGCATCCGTGCCGCTGTTGTCGCCGCGCGACACGAACGGCGCCTTGGCCGCGGCGATCGCCCGAAGCGCGGCCAGCACGTCCGTGGTGCCTGCGATATGCGCGGGGTCGGCGCCCGGGCCGACAATGATGAAGTCGTTCCACGCGATCTCCTGGCGGCTCACCCCATGGCCCGCGGCGATGAATTTCGATTCGGCATCCGGATCGTGCACCAGCACAAGGTCCGCATCGCCATGCGCGGCCGTGGCGAGCGCCTGCCCGGTGCCCTGCGCGACCACGTGCACCTCGATGCCGGTCTCCCGCGTAAAGCCTGGCAGAATGTGCGCCAGCAGCCCGCTGTTCTCCACCGATGTGGTGGAGGCCAGCACGATCGTTTCGGGCTGCGTCGCAGTTCCCATTTGGGCCTGAACCGTCCGTGGCGTGGCGGTCAGCAGGGCAAGGGCTGCCAGCACGGCCAGCCGGGATCGGCGGATTCGTTTCATGCAGTCCCCCGGCGCGGGGTTCGGCGCGAGCGGGCCTCCAGCCCGAAGGCGCAGGCGCTCACCGCCACGCTGAGTGCGATCAGCACCAAGCCGAGCGCCAGCGCGAACGCCAGATTTCCCTCACTGGTCTCGAGCACGATCGCCGTTGTCATCGTCCTGGTGTATCCGGCAATGTTGCCGCCGACAATCAGGATGGCGCCGACCTCGGAGATCGTCCGCCCGAACCCGGCGAGAACGGCGGTCAGCGATTCTCGCCGTCCGATCGACAACAGGTGGGGTATCGCCCGCAGGCGGCTCGCGCCGGAGACCAGCAGATCGTCACCGTAGTCCCGCCAGATCCCCTCCATGGCGCGATGGCTGAGCGCGGTCACGATGGGCAACGCCAGGACGAATTGCGCGATGACCATGGCAGTCGGGGTGAACAGGATCCCGAGGGCGCCGAGTGGCCCCGACCGCGAGAGCAACAGGTAGAGCGTGAGGCCGACCACGACGGGCGGCAGCCCGAGCAACGCGTTCGCCAGCAGGATCAGCGGTGCGCGCCCGCGGAAGCGGAACACGGCGAGGGCCGCGCCGAGCGGCAGCCCGAGCACAGACGCCACGACGGTGGCGGAAAAACTGACCGCCACCGAAAGGACGATGATACGCAGCAATGCGGCATCGAACCCGAGCAGAAGGCCAAGGGTGAGGCGGGGGAGAGCGAGGAAGTCTGACACGCGTTCTCTGCCGAGCTCCGATCAATGCCCCGATCAATTACCGTCACATAGTGAGCGCCGCCCGACCGCGGCCGGCAGATGCATCCCGACCATCCCTTGCGCGTTCCCTCTTCCCAGTTCCGGCCGGCCAGGACAATCCGCGTCGCCCCGCACTGCCGGCAAACATACGCCGCCCTGACCCACGACCACCAGGGAGCCGCGTCGGCGCCAAATCGGGTGCGCGTGAGCGATGCGGCCAGTGGCGCTTCGCCGTTGCTCTCGAACTGATCCGATCGAACGGGTAATGCCTGTCACATGGCCGACCGAACGACACGAATGACGCTGCGGCTGGATTTCGGCGACACGGTTCGCCTGGGACCGGGGAAGGTCCGGCTGCTGGAGCTGATCGGCGACCTCGGCTCGATCAGTGCCGCCGGCCGCGCGATGGACATGTCGTATCGCCGCGCCTGGCTGCTGGTGGACAGTCTCAACCAGGCGTTCGTGGAGCCGGTCGTGGCGACCCGGCCGGGCGGCAAAGCCGACAACCGCGCCGAAGTGACGCCGTTCGGCCGCGAGGTGATTCGCCGCTTTCGCGCCATGGAAGCGGCGGCGAGGAAGGTGGTGGCGCGCGATCTGCGGTCCTTGGAGGACGCAATAAAAGCGGATGCGGAACCTCGCAGGATGCGCGACCCCGAGGTAGGGTCGATCTGAAGCCGGCCGAGGCATGGCGGAACCAAACCGCCGGCGCGCCGCGCGCGGTATCGCGTGCGGCGATCTCGTCGTCACGCCGAAGCGCGCATGGTTTCGCCCGCCGCCAGCCTGGCCCGCTACCCGGCGGCTACCGCTGTCGTGCGCGTGAGCGCTGCGTTGAGAGCAGCGATTTCGGCCTGGCGATCGGCCAGAATCTGCCCGACGCGGGCAAGCGTCGCATCGCGCTCGGCGAGTGCCGCGCGCAGGGCGTCGATCTGGGCTGCCGCCGCGGCGGCGCTTTCCGATACCGCGCGCGCGTCGCCGCCGTTCGGGGCCGGGGACGTCGCCACCGGCTCGGCCGGCGCGACCTGCAGCGTCATATCCTCGGTCGGTCCACACTCGTTCGAGATCGCGCCCGCTTCGCCGATCCTGATGTTGAACGACCGCGGGAAGAGCTCGGCCAGCAAGCGCTGCGGTGGCCGCGTCTCGCCCTTGCCGAAGACCATGACGCAGTCGTTCCAAAGATCACTCACACGGCGGCCAACGAAGCTTTCCACCAGACGAATATCCTGGCCGGTGTGGCGCGCCCAGGTCGCCAGCGCCACCCCGGCATCCGGGTAAAATCGCCAGTTGTCGGTCGGCACGCGATGGACGGGGCCGTTCGATGGCGCATTCAGATAGATGAACCCGCCCGGCCGCACCACGCGGCACATCTCGGTGAACGAGCGCCAGAACATCGGGTCATGTTCAAAGCAGGAAGACGACACGACGGCGTCAAAACTGGCGGTGTTGAACGGATAGCGATAGGGGTCGTCCAGGACGCGATCGACGCCCGGCCCGGGTGCGAGGTCGATCCCGGTATACTGCGCGCCCAACGGAGCGGATCCGCGCAAGGCGCCGTTCAGGTCGGCGGCGCCGATCTCGAGGATGTGGGCGCGTTCGATCGCGTCGGTGTAGCTGCGGAAGAATGCGGCGCCGAACGCCGCGGCCGTGTCATGCATGTTGGAACCTCACATTCAATGTCGCAGCGCGGCCGGCAATCTCGCAGCGCGGCAGGGGGTGCGCCGCCGGGGTTGGCCTCGACAGTGCCCGTCGTGCCCCCGAACCGACGCCCTAGCCAAGTCGTCGATACCCGGAGCAGCGTCTGAAGCCACGCGGCATCGCCGTTGGATCAATGCTGGCATGGCATGCGACGGCCCCGCCCGCGCGCCGTACCTAACGCGGCCAGCGGTGATGTCCAGCAAACTTTACGCCGCTGCGAGCGCGGTTTGCGGGCAGCCGGATTTTTTTCGTCCGAAGCACGTTGGATAGGTGGCCAGGAGGGACGCGTGACGGACCGCGGACCATTGGCCCAATTGGCTTTGGGTGGATCGGGGCGCCCATTTGGCAGGTATCGGATGGGTTTTTTAGCGGGACCTGCCACCAAGCCACAACGCGCTGGTGGAGACGGGGCGACTCCAGGCGTACGGGGCGCGGCCGATAACAGCAAGAGGCGGAATGCGCCGCACATTTCCGCCCGTACCGGCGCACACCACGCATTGTCCCCAGGTGGCGGTCCCCGCATAGTGCGCACCAACAACGCACCCTTGGGGGAGACCACCGCCGCCGTGAAGACCGTGAATTCGCTGCTCGCCGCCACCGGCACCACCATCTTCACCGTGATGTCGGCGCTGGCGTCGCAGCACAAGTCGATCAATCTGGGCCAGGGGTTCCCCGACACCGACGGACCGCCCGACGTGCTGAAGGCCGCGGCCGAGGCGCTGATGGATGGGCGCAACCAGTATCCGCCGATGCCGGGCGTGCCGGAACTGCGTCAGGCCGTCGCCGCGCACGATGCGCGGTTCTACGGCCTGAAGGTGGATCCGATGACCGAGGTCGTGGTGACCTCGGGCGCCACCGAGGCGATCACCGCCTGCCTGATGGCGGTGCTCGACCCGGGCGACGAGATCGTGGTGATCGAGCCGCTCTACGACACCTACCTTCCGGTGATCCGCCTGCTCGGCGCGGTCCCGCGCCTGGTCCGGCTGAGCCCGCCCGACTGGGACCTGCCGCACGCCGAGCTCGCCGCCGCGTTCGGGCCGAAGACCAAGGCGCTGCTGTTCAACACGCCGATGAACCCAACCGGCAAGGTGTTCACCGCGGCGGAGCTGGCGTTCATCGCCGACCTGCTGGTCCGCCACGACTGCTACGCGGTCTGCGACGAGGTCTACGAGCACCTGACATTCGACGGCTGGCGGCACGTCCCGCTGATGACCCTGCCGGGCATGTTCGAGCGCTGCATGCGCATCGGCAGCGCCGGCAAGACGTTCTCTCTGACCGGCTGGAAGGTCGGCTACGTCACCGCGCCGGCGACCCTGGCGCCGCTGGTGGCGAAGGCGCACCAGAACCTGACCTTCACCACACCACCAAATCTGCAGCGCGCGGTCGCCGTGGGGCTGGCGAAGGACGATGCGTATTTCGCCTCGCTGGGGCCGGCGCTGGCGGCCAAGCGCGACCGGCTGGGCGCGGGGCTGGCGGCGATCGGCTTCGGTGTGCTGCCGGTGCACGGCAGCTACTTCATCACGACGGATTTTTCCCCGTTGGGGTTCAACGGCGACGATGTGGCATTCTGCCGGCATATCACCGAGGCGGCAGGGGTCACCGCGATCCCGGTGACGGCGTTCTACGACGGGCCGGATCCACCGGCGCACTACGCGCGCTTCGCGTTCTGCAAGCAGGACGCGGTGCTGGACGAGGCGGTGGCGCGGTTGCAGCGGCATTTCCGCCGGAACACCCAAGGGAATGCCCAGGGAACCACCCATGGGGACACCCAACGGAATACATTGACGGCGGTGGGGTGATCGGCCACAACGCCGCCCCTCGGATGGCGGGCATAGCTCAGTTGGCAGAGCGCCAGGTTGTGGTCTTGGATGTCACGGGTTCGAGTCCCGTTGCTCGCCCCATCCGCTCTTTCCCACCGTCACTGCCATGACGCATCCCGCGCTGATCCTTGCCGGCGGCGAGGCGCGGCGGCTGGGCGGGATCGAGAAGCCGCTGCTCGAGCTGACCGGACGGTCGTTGCTGGAGCGCATCATCGAGCTGCTGGCCGCGCAGGCCGGGCCGATCGCATTGAGCGCCAATGGCGATCCCGCGCGCTTCGCCTCGTTCGGGCTGCCGGTCCTGCCGGATGGGGCGTTCGCCGGTCAGGGGCCGCTCGCCGGCGTGCTGGCCGGGCTCGACTGGGCGGCGGCACAGGGCGCGGAGGCCCTGCTGACCGTCCCCGGCGACACGCCCTTCATTCCGCCCGACCTTGCCGCGGCGCTGGCCCCGCCGCCGGCCTGCGCGACGAGCGCCGGGCAGGTGCACCATCTGGTGGCGCTCTGGCCGGTCACCGCGCGGGCCGGGCTGCGCCGCTTCCTGGCCGAACCTGGCCGCCGCGGCGTCAGGGATTTCACCGAAGGCCGGGATTTCACTGAAGGCCGGGACCTCGCCGAACGCCTCGCGATGCGTCGGGTTGATTTCCCCGCGGTTGCATGGGACCCATTCCACAATGTCAACACACCGGAGGACCTGGCCACCGCCCGCATACTGGCCAGCCGCCGTGACACCCACCGGGAGAGACGAGGGGGCAAGCCATGACCAGGACGGTCGCGATCGCGGGGCTCGGCGCCATTGGCCTGCCGCTCGCGCGCGCCCTCGACGCCGGTGTGCCGGGCCTGTCCCTGACGGCGGTTGCGGCCCGCAACAAGGCCAAGGCGGAGGCCAATCTCAGCAGCTTCCGCGCGCCGCCGCCGGTGGTCAGCCTGGCGGATCTCGCCGAATGCGACATCATCGTGGAGGCGGCTCCGGCCGCGGTGTTCGAACTTGTCGCCATGCCGGCGATCGAGCAGGGGCGCATGTTCGTGGCGTGCTCGGTCGGCGCGCTGCTGCCGCGCATGCACCTGGTGCGGCGGGCGCAGGCGACCGGGGCGCGCATCGTGGTACCGACCGGCGCGCTGCTCGGGCTGGATGCGGTGCGCGCGGCGGCCGAGGGGCGGGTCGAGAGCGTGACGCTGGAGACGCGCAAGCCGCCGGGTGGTCTGGACGGCGCGCCCTATCTGCTGGAGCACGGCATCGAGGTGCTGGGGATCACCAAGCCGCTCTGCGTGTTCCGCGGCAACGCGCTGGACGCCGCGGCAGGGTTTCCGGCCAACGTCAACGTTGCCGCGGCGCTCGCGCTGGCCGGCATCGGGCCGATGCGCACACGGGTAGAAATCTGGGCCGATCCCGGCGTGACGCGCAACACGCACACGATCCGCGTCGAGGCCGAGGCCGCGCGTTTCACCATGACGATCGAGGGCGTACCGAGTGCCGAGAACCCGCGCACCGGCAAGCTGACCACGCTGTCGGTGTTGGCCTGCCTGCGCGGGCTGGTGAACACGCTCAAGGTCGGAAGCTGAGTGAGCGTCCGGAAGGTCTGGCGCTTGAGGGCCGGCCGATGGGCCGCCGTGAAACACCAAACTTTACGGGCGGACACTGAGGCCGGCGGCGGCTCGGCGGGGCCCGGGGCGGTGACAGGGGTGGTGCCCTGGGTAGTGGCGGAGTCGCTGACCTATGGCGTGGCCATTGCGCTGTTCGCGTTCGTCGTCTGCGCGGCCGGCTTCGTGCGCCAGGAAATGGCGATCCTGGCCTGCATCCCGCCGGTGTTCGTCGCCCTCATCACGGGCTTCGCCATGTGGGGCCACCTTTTTGGTCTGGCCGGGATCAGCGCCGGCATCGTGGCGCTGCTGCCTGGCTATCCCGCGGCACGCCATCTCGGGCGCCGGTTCGGCACGCGCGACATGCTGATTGCCATCTACCTCGCATGGACGGTCGGCATGGTGGTGGCGCTGATCGGCTTCAGCTTCCCCGATGTGCCGTAGCGTGACCCTGCCGGTGCAAATCCCGTCCTGCGCATAGCCAGCCCGGCGCAAATCCTGCATTGCATGTCGGCGGCGCGGTCCGCAACATCGGGCCGACCATGACAGGGAGAGGATTGAGTGATGACCAACCAGCTTGGCCGGCGGGCGCTGGCGGGCGCTGCGGCGCTGTTGCCGGCCGCCGCGCTGATCGGCAGCGCGCACGCGCAGAGTGCGCCTGAGAGCACGTTCGACCGGGTGCGGCGGAGCAAGACGCTGCGCATCGCGGCGCTGCCGGGGGAACTGCCCTATTTCAAAAAGGACATCACGACAGGCGAATGGAGCGGCGCGGCGATCTCCATGGCGAAGGACATCGCCAAGGTGTTCGACGCGCAGCTTGCCTATGTTGAATCCACCTATGGCAACTCGGTGCTGGATCTGCAGTCGAACAAGGTGGATCTCGCGTTCGCGCTCAACCCGTCGCCGGCGCGGGCATTGTCGATCGGCTTCACCCACCCGATGATCATCCACCCGTTCGGCTGCCTGGCGAAGCAGGGTTTTGGCCCGAAAACCTGGGCCGACATCGACAAGCCGGAGCTGAAGGTGGCGTTCGACATCGGCTCGCTGCACGAGGTCGTCGCACGCCGCTTTGCCCCCAAGGCGCAGTTGATCGGCTACACCAACCGCGACCAGGTGGTGCTGGCGCTGCAATCCGGCCATGCCGATGTGATCATCCAGGCCGCGCTGATTGGACTGACCACGGTCGGACGCAATGCCAGCCTCGGCCCGTTCCATCTGCTGGGCAGCCCGACGGTGGCGCTGCCGACCGAACTCGCCGTCCAGCACGAGCCGGATACGCGCTTCGTCGAGGTGATCAACGCGTGGCTCGACTTCAATCGCGGCATCGGCCAGATCCGCGAATGGTTGCTGCAGGGTCTGGAGCTGAACGGCGTGCCGCGCGACGCGGTGCCGGCGGAACTCAGCTTCTAGGGAATCCGGCCGGGCCGGCGCGGGGACGCGTCGGTCCGGCCGGGTCGGTCCGGGCGCATGGTCTATCATTGGGACTTCTATTTCCTGCAGCGCTACATCCCGCTGCTGTGGAAGGGCGTGCTGATCACGCTCGCCTACACGGTGGGCACGATCTTCCTCGGGCTGCTCATCGGCCTGGTGGTCGGGATGGGCCGGTTGTCACGCTCGAAGCTGGTCAACATTCCGCTCGTCGCCTTCATCGAGGCGTTCCGCTGCACGCCGCTGCTGGTGCAGATCGTGTGGTTCTACTACGCGCTGCCGGTGCTGCTGGGGATCCAGATTCCTGCGACGGCCGCAGCGGTGCTGACGCTGTCGCTTTATACCGCCGCGTTCTATGCGGAGATATTCCGCGGCGGGATCGTTTCGATCGAGCAGGGGCAGTGGGACGCGGGGCGCGCGCTGGGGCTGGCGCGTTGGCATATGATGCGCAAGGTGATCCTGCCGCAGGCAATCCGGCGGATGATCCCGCCGTTCGTCAACCAGTCGATCACGCAGCTTAAGAACACGTCGCTGGTGTCAACCATTGCAGTGCCGGACCTGCTGTATCAGGGCACGCTGATCACCGCCGACACGTATCGGCCGCTGGAGGTCTACACAGTGGTGGCGCTGATCTATTTCGCCATGCTGTTCCCCAGCACGCTGCTGGCGCAGGCGTATGAGCGGCATCTGGCGAAGGGAAAGTAGGGCGGAAGAGCGTAGCGTCATCCGCCACTTGCGGTGCGTCGACGGTTACCGGCCCGGGGACCGCAAGGATGGCGGAAGGTGCTGCGCTTGTCCGCCCTACGGTGATAGATTGTGGCAAGCCCGGAGAAACACATGGCCGACGATGTACCGTCCTGGATCGGATTGTTCGACCTGTTTCGGATCGGCATTGGGCCGTCCAGTTCGCACACCGTTGGACCGATGCTGGCGGCGGCACGCTTCGTCGCCGCAATCCCCGCGGACATGCAGGTCGTGGACCTGAAGGTCGAACTGTTCGGTTCACTGGCCCTCACCGGTAAAGGGCACGCGACCGACACTGCCGTCGTCCTGGGCCTGCTCGGCGAACGACCGGATCGGCTGGACCCGGACCAGGTGCCTTCCCTCGTCGGCGCGGTCGCACAGCAGAAGACGCTGACCCTGCCGGGCGGCCGCACAATTGCGTTCGACCCGGCAACGGACATCGCGTTCAACCGGAAGATGCTGCCGCGTCACCCGAACGCGATGCGCTGCACGGCAATCAGCCCCGACGCAGTCTACGCGCGCACCTACTATTCGGTCGGCGGCGGCTTCGTCGTCACCGATGGCGATGAAGAAGCTGGTGCGCCCGACGCGATGCGGGTGCCATATCCCTTTACGACCTCGGCCGACCTGCTGGCGATGGCGCAGGACGCCGGCCTCAGCATCGCCGCACTGCAGCGCGCCAATGAGCGTTCATTCCGCTCGGACGCACAAATCTCCGAGGCAATCGCCCATATCTGGAGCGTGATGCAGGCTTGCGTCGCGCGAGGGCTGCGCCAGACCGGGGAGCTACCAGGCGGCCTGCGGGTGCGCCGGCGGGCGCCCGGACTTTATGCCCGCCTGATCGCGCGGGAGGGCAGCAACGAACGCGATGTGTTGGAGGGCATGGATTGGGTGAACGTCTTTGCCCTGGCAGTCAATGAGGAGAATGCTGCGGGCGGCCGCGTGGTGACGGCACCCACGAACGGTGCGGCCGGGATCGTTCCGGCGGTGCTGCACTACTATGACCGTTTCATCACCGGGGCGAGCGCCGAGGGCATCGAGACCTTCCTGCTGGCGGCGGCGGCCGTCGGTTCGCTGATCAAGCGGAACGCCTCCATCTCCGGGGCCGAGGTCGGCTGTCAGGGCGAGGTCGGATCGGCCTGCGCCATGGCCGCGGCGGGATTGGCGGCCACGTTGGGTGGCAGCAACGGCCAGGTCGAGAACGCGGCGGAAATCGCGCTGGAACATAACCTGGGCCTGACCTGCGACCCCATCGCGGGGCTGGTGCAGATCCCGTGCATCGAGCGAAATGCCCTGGCCTCGGTGAAGGCGATCAACGCCGCCCGCCTGTCGCTGCACGGCGACGGTTCGCATTTCGTCAGCCTCGATCAGGTCATTCGCACCATGCGTGATACCGGGCGCGACATGCTGTCGAAGTACAAGGAGACCTCGCAGGGCGGACTGGCGGTCAATGCGATCAATTGCTGACCGGCAATGGTCATTATGGTACGGCGACGTTGCCTCATCGTCCGGCACTTTCCAGATCCGGGTCGCTCTGGCAGTCTCGATACAAGCTCGATCCGACGAATGACGCATAACAGGATCAGGGGAGAGACCGATGGCGATCCTTCGAGGTGCCGGATGGGCCGGAGCCGTGGTTGTCTGTGGCGTGTTGAGCAGCTGTGCCACTAGCCGCTACGAAAACACCATGCATCCCGACTACGGCGCGACCCAGCACGACACCGATCTGGCGCAATGCCGCAAGCAGAATTCCCAGGTCATTACGCATTCCGGCTACGCCGAGGCGACCGAGGTAAAGGTGGATGAACCTGCCGTCCAGGCCTGCATGACCACGCTCGGGTGGCAGCCGGCGAAATCGTAGCGATTAGCAGCGGGCTTCGCTGGAGCCCGTTCTATCCCTGCGCGTTGCGCAACGCCACCTCGATCTCCTCGCTCGTCAACTGCCAGGCGTTGTCCAGCACCGCCACGACCTTGTGCATGAACCAATCGGTCAGCGCCAGCGCGCGCGCCGGATCGCCCAGATGGTCGGCGAGCAGGGCCAGTGCGAGTTGGCGCGGGCCGTCGCCCTCATAGGTCCATTCGAATCCGGCCGGGCTGAACCGTTTGATATCGAAACGCGGGTCGAGCGGCGCGCCATCCACCGTCACGACCGCGCCGGCGAGGCTGCGCCCACCTTCATAGAGCTTCATGCCATGCGTGCCTGAATCATGTGCTAGTGTTCCTCCTGACAGCGCACCGCGTAGCATGAAACGCGGCGCTGGTCAGGCGAGGGAGAAAACCGATGGCGGATCGAGCCTACCTGGTGGTGCGGGCGATCGTGGCGGATCCGGCGGAGCGTCCGGCATTCGACCGCTGGTACGCGGACGAGCATCTGCCGGATGCGATGAAAGCCTTCGGCGCGCTGCATGCCTGGCGCGCCTGGAGCCGCACCGATCCGGCGGTGCATTGCGCGTTCTACTCGTTCGACAGCGTGGCGTCCGCCGAGGCGATCACGACCTCTCCGGCGATCAAGGCACTGATTGCGGAATTCGACGCGCGCTGGGGCGGCAAGGTAACCCGTACGCGGGAGATTCTCGGTATCAGCGCCTAGGAGGGGCGTTGGCGGAGGGGACATGGTCATATCGATACGTTATGGCGCGTATGATAAATGACATACCAACTGGGTGTGACGGAAATCACTCCAGCAACAGGCGAACTCCGCCTATCTTGGCTACCGCGGCAACACGGGCGCGGAGATGACGAGGACCTTGTTGTCACTCCCGGTTTGAGCAAAGATAGCAATTCGCCACGGGCACCCGGCTGATTGTCAACCCGCGTGGTGCCCAGCGATCGAAATATGGAGGCTGCGACATGGCCGATCTCGTTGACTACGACAAAGTCGTTGATGCTGTGACCAAATTCGTGGCCGACTGGGAAAAGACGATCAAGGAGGCGGCACAGAAACTCGCCGACATCCAGGCGGAAATAGACAAGATGGAGGCGCTCAAGAAACAAAGGGACGCGGCGGCAAAAGATGCGGAACAGGCCTCGAAAGACCTCTCGGACAAGATATTCGGTCTGAAGGTATCGCCGAAAGCGGACCCCAAGCCGTTCGACGGCCTTCCCGATGTGGTAAAAAAATTGATCGCCAAGGGCGGCGTTCCGCTCGGCAAAACCGGCGTGACGTTGGTCCCCGACAATTGGAAGTTCGACCCGCCGCCAAAATTCAAGGTTACCAGTGGCGGCCTGAAGCTGAAGATCGACTTCTGACGCGCTCCGGTCGTCATCCGCGGCGTCGCCAGGCACTGGGCCTCGCGCGACGCGGGATGGCGCTCGCCGCCGCCGCAATGGCTCACCTGCATCACCGCCCGATCTGGCCGCCATCGCCCCGCGGCGGTAAGCTGGCCGCCAGTTGAATGCAGGGAGGGACGAATGGGGGCGAAGATCGCAATCATGGGCACGGGCGCGGTCGGCGGCTACGCGGGGGCGCACATGGCGCATGCCGGGGAGGATGTGACCTTCATCGACCCCTGGCCCGAGCACGTCGAGCGCATGCGCTCGCACGGGTTGAAGATCACCCACATCCGCGACGTGCCGGAGTTCACCGCCAAGGTGCGCGCGCTGCACCTGACCGACGCACAGCAATTGGCGAAGGAAAAGCCCGTCGACATCGCCTTCGTCTGCATGAAGTCGTATGACACCGAATGGGCGACCACGCTGATCGCACAGTATCTCTCGCCCAACGGCTTCATCGTTTCGTTGCAGAATTGCATGAACGAGGAAACGATCGCCGGCGTGGTCGGCTGGGGCCGCACGGTGGGGTGCATCGCCAGCTCCATCACCGTCGATCTGTGCGAGCCCGGGCACGTGCGCCGCGCGGCGGGCAAGAGCGGGACGAAGCACACCGTGTTCCGCACCGGTGAGGTGCATGGCCGCGTCACCGACCGGGTGAAGGAAATCTGCCGGCTGGTATCGCTGGCGGACTCGGCGATGGTGACGGAGAACCTATGGGGCGAGCGCTGGTCGAAGCTGGTGACCAACGTGATGGGCAACGGGCTGTCGGCGTGCACCGGCATGATCACCAAGGACATGATGCGCGACGACACGATCCGGCATTTCTCCGCCCGCCTGGGCAGCGAGGCGATCCGCGTCGGCCAGGCGCTGGGCTACGCGCTGGAGGAGATCCATCACCTCGATCCGGAGCTTATCGCGCGCGCCGGTGAGAACGATCCGGAGGCGAGCCGAGCCTACGACGAGCACCGGGCGGCCGAGGCGGCGAAGGGCGGCGGCGAGCACCGGCCCTCGATGGGGCAGGACATGGTGAAGGGGCGGCGCACCGAGATTCAGTTCCTCAACGGAATGGTGGCGCGCAAGGGCGAGGAAATCGGCCTGGCGACGCCGGCCAACCGGGTGCTGACCGAGATCGTTACCAAGGTCGAACGTGGCGAGCTGAAGCCCGATCCGAAGCACATCCGCGATCTGCGGCTGAACTGAGCGAGGCCGCGCCGTACACTGCTCCCGCTCTTTGCGGGGTGTAGACAAGTCTGGTCGGTCCGAACCACGCGCCGAGGACGCGCAAATGACCCATGCACCGGACATCGCTCACCGCGATGGGAGTGGCCGCGGCCTGCTGCCTTGGTCCTTGCCCGGGCCGGCGCTGGGGCTACCAGTTCATATACGAGAGCACGTTCCGCAGCGGCCAGCTCGAAATCTGCATCACGCCGTCCAACGGCCGGTCCATTTCCAAGATCAGGAAAATCGCCCCGCCGATGGCGAGCGAACAGATCAGGAATGTCAACACGACCGTGCTGTTGCGGGGCGCATACACGCCAAAGCTGGCGAAAATGACAGTGACCCACGACACCAGTATCACGAGCACCACGCGCTGCACGCTTGGTCCCTGTTGCTCGATCAGCAGCCAGCGCTCGCGCAGCAGATTGATGTTGATGTCTATCGCCCGGTCTTGCAGCGACTTCTGGCCGGTGTCGATAGGCTTCAGGGCTCGAATCGTCTCTCGCACATGCTCCAGAAGCAGCCGGGTTTTGTCGTCCTCCAATACGGCGGTGCGTTCCCCGTCCTTGGGCCAGACATCCTGTAACAATCCCTCGGTGTAGCTGCGCAGCAGATCGCGGGGGACCGAGGCGCCACCGCCGTAATCTCGAAGGATCTCATTCAACAACGCCAGCTCGGCTGCGTAGCTGCGGACCGCACGATCGGTCGAATCGTAGGAACTCTTGCTCGTCGCGATCAGCAGGCCAAGAACCAAGGAGGCCAACACCGACAGCATTCCGGTGCCGAGCCTGATGACATCCTGCGTCTCCTTGGTCAGGTGGTGCTGCGGCAGAATCCGGTGGAGGTACAGACCCGCCAGTCCGCCAGCGAAAATGCAGGCCGCGACCACCAAGCTCGCCGTGACGGCGTTCATCACTTGCACACGCCCGCTCATTCCCCCGCAGGCTGCATCGACCGTCCCAGCAAGCCAATAGTCTTGGCGCGAGGAGCCCGCAATGATCGTGACCTGTCCCCGAGATCTCCGACCACGGATTACGTGAGAGATTGGCTCCCGGACCGGAGGTCAGGCGTGGATGGCGCCGCCAGGTAGGCGCTTTCATCGAAGGCTGTTGTCTTAACCGCCCGTCGCGAAAAATGATCCCCGCGAGACGGCGTGCCGTATTCCTCGACGCAGCCTGCTCCGTGAGGGAGGGCATCCCGACACCTGACCGTCGCCACATGTAGCGTTGGATGGCATTCACAGCCGAAGAGACTTTGTGCCGGACTTACGCAGCTTTCGTTATCACCGTCCGGTACAACGGCATTGTTGGCGGGAAATAAGCAGTCGATCTGTCCGTCGAGGAAATAATCATCGTCGAAGTGAAAGCAATCAAGGCGCCGGGCAGCGCTCACACCGCTCAATGCCTCAACGACCTGAAGGCGACCGGCCCGCAGCTCTGCCTGCTACGCAACGTTCGCCAAGTCGCGCCCCAGATCTGGCGTTTGGCGCACGGTTTGTCAACCCGCACGGAACGTCTGGGTGCATCTGCGGTTGCAATCGCTTGCCTTCTTGGTCCGGGCAGCCGCTCACCCATCGACTGCTCAGCCGAGTGCGGCGATGACGACCGTCGCAAGTCCCAGCAGCAGATTAGCGAAGATCATCGGGCGGATCACCTCCATCGCGCGGCCCTGACCATTGCGAAACTGGTGGTACGGCCCGAACCAGATGGCAACGAACACCGCCGCCATGCCGAGGCCAAGCATGTGCATCAGATGCACGTCCCAGTTTGCCTGGGCGAAGCCGCCGTATTCCCCGAACAGCATGAGGTAGCCGGTCAGCAGCATCGTCGGCATGACCAGCCAGATCAGCCGGAAGAAGCGGTGGAACGCGGCACGGTAGACATTGACCCGGCGCGGCGCGTCGAGATCCGCCAGGGCGGGGCGCATGATCAGCATGGCGAAGAACATGCCGCCGACCCAGATCACGGCGCCGAGCACATGCAGGGCACGCATCAGCCGCCAGAAATAATCCGGGTCGATCATCCGGCGATTGCCAGCAATTCGCCGAGCAGGGCGCGCATCTCATCGGCGGCCTGGGACCGCGGCTCCGCCTCGACGACACCGAGCCCCTCGGCGAACGCCAGCGCGAATCCGGTACGATTGCCAAGCTCGCTGTGCAGCGCCGGCAGACCGCGCGAGGCGATGTCGGCCCGCACCGCCCCGCTCAGGCGAGAGGCGGTCGGGACACGGTTGAACAGCAGCCACACGCGGCGCCCTTCGTCGGCCGCCAGCTTCAGCGTGGCCTCCGCCGCCCAGACATCGGGCGGACTTGGCTGCACCGGCACCAGAACGATATCGGCGCCGCGCACCGCCAGCTTCGCGTCCGTGTCGACCTGCGGCGGGCTGTCGATCACCACCAGGTCATGGGTCCGCCGCAACCGATCAAGCTCCGCGGTCAACCGCCAGCCCGCGACGTCGGAAAAGCCAAGCGCCGGCGCGGGCGTGGGGCGGGCCAGGCGCAGCGCGTTCCACCTGGTCAGCGTTCGTTGCGGATCGATGTCAAGCAACGCCACGCGCTTCCCGGGCGCGAGGGCGGCGGCGATATTGGCCGCGAGTGTCGTCTTGCCGGTGCCGCCCTTCTGTTGCGCCACCGTTATCACCAGCGCCATGCCAGGCGACTCCAAGTCCCGGAGCGCGCAACAGACCAGATCAGCCGTCGCGTTGCTAGAGCGTGGCCACACCGAATTGCCAAGTACGCTATAATGTGTAGCCGTCTCATGGATCGTCGCTTTGTTGCATCGACCAGGGCTTCGCGCCAGGCCTTCCTTCGTCCCTGCCCTTCCTTCGTCCATAGTGGGATGGCACTCTCCGCCCATGAATTTCGACCCCAACCTGACGCGCCGGCTGGCCGGACGTGCCGACCTGCTGGACCCGGCAGAGATGGGTCGGGCCGACGCGCTGTCGCCCACCCTCGGCGCCCCTGGGCCGACGCTGATGGCGCATGCCGGCCGCGCCGTCGCGCGCGCGATCCAGGCGCGATTCCGCCCCTGCCGGACGCTGGTGCTGGCGGGCCCGGGCAACAACGGCGGCGACGGCTACGTGGTGGCGCGCCTGCTGGCGCAGCACGGCTGGCCGGTGGCAGTGGCCGCGCTGGCACCACCTCGCGACGGCGCCGATGCCGCCGGGGCGGGGCGGCAGTGGCGCGGACCGTTGGCGCAATTCACGCCCGAGGCGGCGGCGCGGGCCGACCTCGTGATCGACGCCGTGTTCGGCGCCGGCCTGGCGCGTAAGGTCGACGGCGTGGTGGCCGAGACCCTGCGCGCCGCGCGGCTTGTGGTCGCGGTCGATGTGCCGAGCGGCGTCGATGGGGCCACCGGGGCGATCCGCGGCTATGCCCCCCAGGCCGCGCTGACCGTGACCTTCTTCCGGCTGAAACCCGGGCACCTGCTGCTGCCCGGCCGGGAGCAATGCGGCGCGCTGGTGCTGGCCGACATCGGGCTGCCCGACGCCGTGCTGGACCAGGTGCGGCCACGCTGCTTCGCCAACCTGCCCGAGCTGTGGACGTTGCCGAGCCTGCGCGACGACGGCCACAAATACAGCCGCGGCCATGTCACGGTGATGGGCGGCGCGGAGATGACCGGGGCTGCCCGTCTGGCGGCCGAGGCCTCGCGCCGCGCCGGCGCCGGCCTGGTGACCATCGCCGCCACCGAGCGCGGCGACGTCTATCGCAGCGGCCCGCCAGGCCTGCTGGTGAGCGAGGCGCCACTGGACACGTTGCTGGCCGACGCACGCAGGCTGGTCTGGGTGTGCGGCCCGGGCCTCGGGCAGCAGGCGGCACGCGACGCCTTGCCACGCCTGCTGCGCGCCGGGCGCCGCGTGGTGGCCGACGCCGACGCGCTCACCGCCTTTGCCGGCGCGCCCGACGCGTTGCGCGGTGCGGCGGTACTGACCCCTCACAGCGGCGAATTCAGCCGCGTGTTCGGCGCGGCGGGCGTCGACCGCGTCGCCGCCGTGCGCGCCGCCGCCGCGCGCACCGGGGCGGTGGTGCTGCTGAAAGGGCCGGACACCATTATCGCCGCGCCGGACGGCCGTGTCGCGATCAACGCCTCGGCGCCGCCCTGGCTTGCTACCGCCGGCGCCGGCGACGTGCTGTCCGGGCTGATCGCCGGGCTGCTGGCCCAGGGGATGCCAGACTGGGAGGCGGCCTGCGCCGGCGCCTTCCTGCACGGCCATGCCGCGCTGCGCGCCGGACCAGCCATGGTGGTCGAAGACTTGTTACCGGCCCTTGCCGAAGTCCTGGCAAATCCCGACTTCGGCGGGCAGTGCACGCCCAATCGGAGACCAGAATGAACGATGCGCCGATTGCCGCATCTGCCCCGCCCGCCCGATCCGCCTCGCCCGGCCTGTTCGACCGTGCGCTCCGCCGCATCGGCCTGGTCTGGCGCGACATGGCGGCCAGCGTCGTCGGCGAGACCGACGACAGCATCGAGGGGCAGATCCGCGCCTGCCTCAACGGGCACGGCGGTGAGGTCAGCGCGCGCAGCCGCGCCGCCCGCCTGGCGGAGACCTTCGAGTCGCTCGGCGACGCGGCGCAACGCGACTTCCTGCTGACGCTCGCCGGCTTCGACTCCGATCCGGATACCGTCGATGCCGCCTACGCAACAGTGCGCGCGGCCGAGGACCCCGCGGCGCGCGCCATCGCCACCGCGGAACTGCGCCGCGCGCTGGAGCCGCCGCGGTTGCGCCTTCTGACCCAGTTCACCACCATCCCGGACGGACGAAAATTCCTGGTCGATCTGCGCGCGATCCTGCTGCGCTCGCGGCGCGACGACAAACGGCTGGCGGCGCTGGAATCCGATCTGCGCGGCCTGCTGGCGGCGTGGTTCGACATCGGCTTCCTGGAGCTGCGGCGGATCGACTGGTCGAGCCCCGCGGCGCTGCTGGAGAAGCTGGTCGACTACGAGGCGGTGCATGCCATCCGAAGCTGGCGCGACCTGAAGAACCGGCTGGATTCCGACCGCCGTTGCTACGCCTTCTTCCATCCGCGCATGCCGGACGAGCCGCTGATCTTCGTCGAGGTCGCGCTGGTGAAGGGCCTCGCCGGATCGGTGCAGCTTCTGCTGGATGAGAAAGCCCCGGTGCAGGATCCGCGCGGCGCCGACACCGCGATCTTCTATTCGATCAGCAACTGCCAGAAGGGTCTTGCCGGCATCAGCTTCGGCAATTTCCTGATCAAGCAGGTGGTCGAGCTGCTGGAGGCGGAGCTGCGCGGCCTGCACAGCTTCGCCACGCTGTCGCCCATCCCGGGGTTTCGCACCTGGCTCGATCCGTTGCTGGATCGTTCGCTCGCCGAGCCTTCGCGCGCCGGGCCTTTGCTCGATCCTGCGCGCGCGGGGGGACCGCCCAACGATGAGCCGCCCAATGGTCAGCGGCCCAGTGTTCAACAGGTGGACCTGCTGACCGCCGAGGAGGCCTCGAGCCTCATGTCCGCGATGCCGGCCGAGAATGGCAAGCAGGCGCTGGCCGCGATCATGGCCAAGCGCGGCTGGTGGCGCGAGCCGGGGTTGAGCAAGACCGCCGGTCCGGTACTGGAACGGCTGTGTGCGCGCTACCTGGTGCACGAGAGCGCGGGCAAGCGGGCGCGCGACCCGGTGGCGCATTTCCATCTGTCGAACGGCGCACGCATCGAGCGGATCAACCTGCACGGCGACACCTCGGAGAAGGGGGCAAAGGAAAGCGCCACGCTGATGGTGAACTATCTCTACGATCCCGTGCGAATCGACGAATATCACGAGGCTTACGCTGGCGAGGGCAAGCGCACTGCCTCGACCGCCGTGCGTCGGCTGGCACGCGGCGCGGGCGGCGGCGGGAGAGCGTAGAGCTGGCGAAGAAAGAGCGCATCGCTCGCGCTTCGGCCGACAGATCGCGGTAGGGACGCCCATTACAGGGCGCCCCCCGCACAAAACCGTACGTGCGGCTTTCCCGCATACGGCTCCCACCTTGGGTGTCTGACGGCAAAGCGCATGCTCGGCCACGGGT
>PLXO01000109.1 GCA_003151425.1 Acetobacteraceae bacterium | reverse complement strand
AAGTCCGGCCATGACGTTGACAGGCTGTACCGCCCGACCAAAACGAGAATTGCTGCCGTCGTGGCCGGCCCCGGGTAAAGCCCCAGGGAAAGGCGGAGCCTGCCCACCGGGTTTGACCCGCTGGGCAGGCTATCGCTCTTCGCGGCCCAAACCCGCACGTGCGGGCGACGGGGGAAAATGACGCGCTGGCCGTGTGCCAAATGCGGTCCCCGTGAGCGACCAGCCCTCGGGTCTTGAGTAAACGGCCAATGCGACGGACAATCGCCCGGACGTTGGAGGACGATCGATGCCGGAAAGCCCGATGGACAAAAGTGTGTTGACGGAGACGCGCCTGCCGCTGAACGGCATCACGGTGCTGGACCTGACGCTGGCCCGCGCCGGGCCGACCGCCGTGCGGCACTTCGCCGACTGGGGCGCCGACGTCATCCGCATCGAGCCGCCGGCCGGTGAGGGCGAGGATGTCGCGGGCCGCCGTCATGGCTTCGATTTTCAGAATCTGCACCGAAACAAGCGCGCGATCACGCTGAACCTGAAGACGCCGGAGGGGCATGCGGCGTTCATGCGGCTGGCGAAGACCGCGGACGTGATCCTGGAGAACATGCGCGCCCAGGTGAAGCACCGGCTGAAAGTGTCGTATGAGGATGTGAAGGCGATCAACCCGCGCATCGTCTATGGCAGCATCAGCGGGTTTGGCCAGGACGGTCCTTATGGGCCTCGTGCCGGCGTCGATCAGATCGCCCAGGGAATGGGTGGGTTGATGTCGATTACCGGCGAGCCGGGGCGCGGCCCGATGCGCGTCGGCATTCCGATCGACGACCTGACCGCCGGCAACCTGCTGGCGCTGGGCTGCATGATGGCGATCTTCGACCGCGAGCGCACCGGAGTCGGGCGCTGGGTGACGACCTCGCTGCTGGAGGCGCAGATCTTCATGCTCGACTTCCAGGCCAGCCGCTGGCTGATGGAGGGCGAGGTCGCGGGCCAGGCCGGCAACGATCATCCGACGGGCATCCCGACCGGCGTGTTTCCGACCAGCGATGGCCACATCAACATCGCCGCCAGCTCGTCGCGTGTGTTCACCCGCTTCTGCGAGGCGATCGAGCGGCCGGACTGGTTGCAGAAAGCGGAATGGAAGACGCAGATCGGCCGCAGCAAGGCGCGCAAGGAGATCAACGCCGCGATCGGCGAGATCACCAGGACGAAGCCGGCCAACCACTGGATCGAGCTGTTCGAGGCGAACGGCATCCCCTGCGGGCCGATCTATTCGATCGACCAGGTGTTTGCCGATCCGCAGGTGAAACATCTGCGCATGGCGCGGCCGATGGCGAGTCCCGCGGTCGGCACCAAGGAGGTGGTGGCCTCGGCGATCAACATCTCCGGCTTCTCGAAGGACATCCGCATTCCGACGCCGGAGGCGAGCTCCAGCACCGATGAAGTGCTGCACTCGGTCGGTTACTCGGACGCCGCGATCGCGGGCATGCGCAAGAAGGGAGCGATCTGACATGGATACGATCGTCAGCGGCGGCGTCTCCGTCGAATACGCCGGCGGCAGAATGCTGGCCGCGAAGGAAGACGGGATCGGGCTGATCACCTTCAACCAGCCCGAGAAGCGCAACGCCATGTCGGTGGAGATGTGGGTCGGCCTGGGCGAGATCCTGGACGCGTTCGCCGAAGACAGCTCGGTCCGCGTGGTGATCCTGAGCGGCGCCGGCAACAAGGCGTTCGTTTCGGGTGCGGATATCAGTCAGTTCGACAAGCTGCGTTCGAACGCCGATGCGCAGCAGGAATACGACCGGATGACCGGCGTCGGGCGGCAGAAGTTCCAGGCGTTCCCCAAGCCGACCATCGCGCGCATCCGCGGGTTTTGTCTTGGCGGCGGGCTGGCGATCGCCATGCAGACCGATCTGCGCATCGCCGCGGTGGACAGCGAGTTCGGAATTCCGGCGGCTCGGCTGTCGATCGCCTACGGGTTCGACGGGCTGCGCAACCTGGTGAATCTGGTCGGGCCGGCGCATGCGCGGATGATTTTGTACACCGGGAAGCGGATCGATGCGACGGAGGCGGAACGGATCGGCCTGATCAACAAGATGGTGTTGGACGAGGAGCTGAACGAGACCGTGCTGGATATCGCCCGCACCATCGCCGACAACGCGCCGCTGTCGGTCGCCGCGTCGAAGCTGACAATCACCGAGGTGCTGAAGGATCCGGCCGACCGCGACATGGACGCGGTGCGCGCCGCGGGCAAGCTGTGCTTCGACAGCGAGGACTACAAGGAAGGCCGCCGCGCGTTCATGGAGAAGCGGCAGCCGGTATTCACCGGGCGGTAGGGCGGCGGGGCTGTCCGGGCGCGCTGGTGCAGCGTTCGCCAACAGCAATTCTCATTTTGACCCATCTGGTTGCCACATCGTCATGGCCGGACTTGNNAACAAGTCCGGCCATGACGTTGAAAGGCCGTACCGCGCGACCAAAACAAGAATTGCTGGTTCGCCAACGAAACCCGCGCCAATACTGCCCAACTGTGATAGATCTGCTTGCATGAGCGCTCCGCTGCACCGATCCTGGACGCAGGACGAGTTCTTCGCCTGGGCCGCCTCCCGGGAAGGCCGCTATGAGTTCGACGGCTTCCGGCCTGTCGCGATGACTGGCGGGACCGTCGGTCACGCCATCATCATCCGCAGCCTTCATTGCGCGCTTGACCGCCGGTTGCGGGACGGCAGGCGTCAGCCGCTGGGACCCGCGGCCGGCGTCGCCACGGTGGGCACTGCCGTCCGTTATCCCGATGCCTTGGTGACATGCTCAAAGCTGGACAATGACGCGCTCACTGTGCCCGGCGTCGTGGTCGTCTTCGAGGTTCTCAGCTCGAGCACCAGCCGCACGGACCGCATCATCAAGGTTCGCGAATACGCGGCCGTGGCCTCCATCCGGCGCTACGTCATCCTCGAATCCACCAGCGTCGGGCTGACCGTTCTTGAACGGCACGCACCCGATGAGGCGTGGCGCGCGACGACGCTCACCGCCGACGATATCGTTCGCATGCCGGAGATCGACATCGAAGTGCCGGTCGCAGAATTCTACGATGGGGTGAGTTTCCCCGACGAGGCCGCCGCCGGGACGTGAGTATCGGCGCCCCGTCCGCCCGCCCCGCTACTCCGACTCCAGATCCTCCAGGCGTACGCCGCGCCCTGCCCGCATGCTCGCGCGCGCTTGTTCGATACGGCGAAGGAAGCGGGGATCGTTCTCCAGTCGGTAGTCGAACCAATCGTCCTCCGACTCGAAACCGATCAGGACGCCGGCCGGTTTGCCGTGGCGTGTAATGACGATTTCCTGCTTCTCGGCTTCACGGAGGAAGTGTGAGAGATCGTCCTTGACCACGGAAAGCGGGACTTCCTTCATTCCAGACTTCCGAACTGTGCCAGCCACGACTCTGCCTCCGGTTTTGCCACGATCGCCAGGATTTCGACGGTCCACTCCGAGACATCGTAGAACACCCTGTGCTCGCCCACACGAAGCCTGAGCTGCGGCCGGCTGACCCCGCGAAGCCGCTTGATGCGGCTGCGGCTTGCCTTTCGCGGCTCGTGCCGCAGATGGGTTTCGATCGCCGTCCGCACCTCGGTCCGGACATTGGCTCTGAGCCGTTTCAGATCCTCGACAGCTTCGGGGGCCAGGACGATCGCCAACCGCATTCTGGCCAGAGTCTAGCCAGATTGGCCGAACCGTCAATCGCCGCTCACACATCGCTGCTCACACACGGGCTCGAAAGCATGCGGCCAGGGCCTGGCTTGTGGCAGCAAGACCACATTCGGGTGCGTCTGCCCACAGATAAGCGTGGGAAGGGATTCGAGGGCGACATCGACGAGTGCGAGGCCGGCAGAGCCGAGACGATCCCTCGTGGCCGGATTGGCTTGACGCCGGGGCTGGCTCTCGGCGCACAATCGCCGGTCGACCGAGGAGCCCGCCCTGCCCTACGCGCACAACATCGGTGGCACGCGCTACGTGTTTCCGGACCTTGCCACGCTGCTGGCGCGGGCGAGCCCGTTCCGCTCGGGCGACGCGCTGGCGGGGCTGGCCGCTGCGTCCGCCGCCGAGCGCGTGGCGGCGCAGATGGCGCTGGCGGATTTGCCGCTGCTTGTGCTGCTGAGCGAGGCCGTGGTGCCGTACGAGGCGGACGAGGTCACGCGGCTGATCGTGGACACGCATGATGCGGTGGCGTTTGCGCCGATCGCGGCGCTGACGGTGGGTGCGTTCCGCGAATACTTGCTGGCCGCGGCACCGGACGAGCTGGCGGCGATCCGCGCCGGGGTGACGCCGGAGATGGCGGCGGCGGTCAGCAAGATCATGCGCCAGCAGGACCTGATCGCGGTGGCAGCGAAATGCCGGGTGGTGACGCGCTTCCGCAACACGATCGGGCTACCGGGGCGGCTGTCGGTGCGGCTGCAGCCCAATCATCCGACGGACGATCCGCGCGGCGTGGCGGCCTCGGTGCTGGATGGGCTGCTGCTGGGGTCGGGCGATGCGGTGATCGGCGTCAACCCGGCGACCGACAATGTGGAGGCGACCTGCACGCTGCTGACGATGCTGGACGCGATCCGCGACCGCTACGCCATCCCGACGCAGACCTGCGTGCTGGCGCATGTCACCACCAGCCCGCGGGCGATCGAGCGCGGCGCGCCGCTCGATCTGATGTTCCAGTCGATCGCGGGGACCGAGGCGGCGAACCGCAGCTTCGGCGTCTCGTTGGCACTGCTGGCCGAGGCGCGCGAGGCGGCGCTGGCGCTGAAGCGCGGCACGCTCGGCGACAACGTGATGTATTTCGAGACCGGGCAGGGCAGCGCGCTGTCGGCCGATGCGCATCATGGCGTCGATCAGCAGACCGTCGAGGCGCGGGCCTATGCGGTGGCGCGGGCGTTCGATCCGCTGCTGGTCAATACGGTGGTGGGGTTCATTGGCCCGGAATATCTGTACGACGGCAAGCAGATCACCCGCGCCGGCCTGGAGGATCATTTCTGCGGCAAGCTGCTGGGACTGCCGATGGGGGTCGACGTCTGCTACACCAACCATGCCGAGGCGGACCAGGACGACATGGACGCGCTGCTGACGCTGCTCGGCGTGGCCGGTGTGACGTTTGTCATGGGCGTGCCGGGCGCGGACGACGTTATGTTGTCGTATCAGAGCACGTCGTTCCATGACGCGTTGTATTTGCGAGGTGCGCTGGGCCTGCGGCCGGCACCGGAGTTCGAGGCGTGGCTGGCGCGGATGGGCGTCGCCGGCGCCGTCACGCCGGACTGCATTCCGGCGGCGTTGTCCGACCGGATGCCCGCGGCGCTGTCGGATCGGATTCCGGCGGCGTTGTCGCCGACGCTGATCGGCCTCGATTAGGCCGGACTTCTGATCCCGGAAACGCTTATTCCGTCATGCCGGCCCGCGGGTCGGCATGACGAGGGCGTGCGATTTATTGCTGCGGGACGGCTGGCGGGGTTTGTCCGGCCGGCGCCAGGACGATCGGGGGCTGCGTGGCCGATGGCGTGGTGGCCGGCGTGCGCAACTGCATCGGGCCGCTGTAGTTCTGGTTGAGCTGGCCGCTGTTCAGGCCGTCCACTTTGGAATCGCCGGTGTCGTTGCCGGCGTCGTTGCTGTGATCGACATTCTCGTACGGCGCGCCGGCGTGCGCCGCGAGCACCGGGGAGGGCATCAAGGCGAAAGCCGGCGCGAGTGCGAAAGCCAGAGCTGGCAGGAGCTTGATCGGATTCATGGCGGTTCTCTTTAAATTTGTGTAGACTTCGTTGGTGGTGTCTTCGCTTGGATGGGCCGCGTCTTCACTCCATATCCGGCCGTATCGTCAGTGCATATGGGTTGAGCGCACCGCGGAACGGATCACGATACGGTGCACACCCGGTATGCCCGGGCGTGGGGGCTGCGTTCCTGCGACGTAGTGGGCGGCGCGGGCGTGCAAGCGGGAGCAGGTGTTGGCAAATCGGACCGAGCATCCGCCGGGGCTGCCACCGGCACATCCACCCGCGGATCCACCGGCACAGCCACCGGCGCTGTGGGCCGATCTCCGCCGTTTCACCTCCGCGCGCGTGGCGCTGGGCCGCGCCGGCAATGGGCTGCCGACCGGCGCGCATCTCGCGTTCCAGGCTGCCCACGCCGCGGCGCGCGACGCGGTGCATGCCGCGCTGGATGTCGCGGCACTGCGCGACGCGATAGCCTCGATCGGGATCGACAGCGTCGCAGTGCGCAGCGAGGCCGCGGATCGGCACACGTATCTGCTGCGCCCGGACCTCGGCCGGCGGCTGCACGAGGCGGATCGATCAAAGCTGACGCCGCAACCGGGCGCGTTCGCCTTCGTGGTGTGCGACGGGCTTTCGGCGACCGCGGTGGCGCGCCATGCGGTGGCGGTGCTGGCGCTGGCGGTGCCGGCGTTGCGCGCGCAGGGGCTGGCGGTGGCGCCGGTGGTGGTGGCGGAACAGGGGCGCGTGGCGCTCGGCGATGACATCGGCGAGGCGCTGGGTGCGGAGGCGGTCGCGGTGCTGATCGGCGAGCGACCGGGCCTGAGTGCCGCCGACAGCCTGGGCATTTACCTCACCTGGCAGCCGCGGCGTGGGAGGAGCGATGCCGAGCGCAATTGCATCTCCAACATCCGTCCGGAGGGGTTTGCGCCGGAGCCGGCGGCGGATAAGCTGCTGTGGCTGATCGGCGCGATGCGGCGGCTGCGGCTGACCGGGATCGGGCTGAAGGACGAGCAGACCGTCATGCTACCGGATATTGCCCAGGATAGGCGCACGGCCACGTGATTAAGTTGCTTTCCGGTGTCGGACGCGCCGTCATAGTCGTTGCGGCAGCACTGACGATTATCGGTTTCACCGTAGCAGGCTACAACGTCGGGCGGCCCAATGAGTTCATTGCCTATGGCAGCTATAGGCAGTCCGGTGGTGCGATTACGCTTCTTGAGCTTGTCTTCTCAGTGCTCGGCTGCGGAATTGGAATCATTGTCGCTGGTGCGGTCTTCGGCGCAATTGCCACACTCTACGAGATACGTGACAGCCTGCGGCTCTTAGCGGGACCAAACCGAGATAACTCCCGACGGGACGAGACAGCGGAGCGACGATTGGCTACACCTATACGTCGTGAGCCTCGCATCGGGTGACATCAGCCTACTGCGCCGTGCGAAACCGCCCGAAGGTGCCGTCCAAGGGATTCGCCAAAGCGGGTTGCAGGGACAGGCCGGGGTAAAGCCTGGACGTCTGTCTGCAGGCGGGTGGCTCAGGATGCCGCAGTGCAAGATTGACGGCGGACCCGCGCTGACGGCTATGCTGGGCGTAAAGCCGCGAAGAGGCAGGGAGACCAATCATGCAAACGGCGCCGATGCGTGCGTTTCTGGGTTTTGTGGCCGCTGCGATCTCGGTGCTGACGTTCCATCAGGGGATGTGGGCCGTCCTGTTTTACGCCCTGAGTTGGGGCGCGCAGTCGCCCTATCCGACCAACGCGATTGGCCCGCTCGGGGTGCCGCTGATCGTCGATCTGTGTTTCTGGGGCGGGCTGTATGGCGCGGTGTTCGGCCTGCTGCGGCCACGCTTCACCCTGCCACTGTGGCTCTGCGGGTTGATCATGGGGATCATCGCCGCACTGGTCGGCATGTTCATCGTCGCGCCGATCAAGGGGAATCCAATCGCCAACGGCTGGATGATCTGGCCGATCCTGCGCTCGCTCCTGATCAATGGCGCCTGGGGGCTTGGCGTCGGCCTGATCCTGCCCCTGCTGCTGCCGCGTGGTGCGTCGCGCCGCGGCGCCGGGCTTCAGACCTCCAGGCGATAGGCGGCCCCGTCGCGCGCGATTCGCCCCGCGGTCGGGGCGGCGAAATGGGTGCCGATCACCAGCGTGGGCGTGTGCGCCAGGCTGGCCAGCATATGCTCGCGCGTGTGGCGTGCGGTGGAGGGGTCTGAATCGGCGGTGGAGGCCCAGTCGGGGCGGGCGATCTGACACGGGTGGTGCATGAAGTCGCCGGTGATCAGGGCTTCGTGCCCGCGGGAGCGGATACGCACGCTGACATGGCCGGGGGTGTGGCCGATGGTGGGGATCAGGCTGACCGCGTCGTCGATGCGGTGATCGGTTTCGACCAGGTCGACCAGGCCGGCGTCGAATACCGGCTGGACCGAGTCGGCGAAGACGGCGCGCTGGTCCTCGCGGTCGTGCCGGTGGGCGTAGCAGTCGCGCCAGTGGGCGTATTCGATGCGGCCCATCAGATAGCGCGCGTTGGGGAAGGTCGGGCGCCAGGTTCCGTCGACCAGCATGGTGTTCCAGCCGACGTGGTCGACGTGCAGATGGGTGCAGAGCACGGTGTCGATCGTTTCGCGCGCGTAGCCCGCGGCGGCAAGGTCGGCGAGGAACGGGCCGTGCAGATCGTTCCAGGTGGGGATGCGGCGGTCCTGCTTGTCGTTGCCGAGGCAGGTGTCGACGACGATGCGGCGTGTGCGGGTTTCGACGATCAGGGCGTGGATGCTCATGCGCAGGCGGCCGTCCTCGTCGGCGAAATGGGGGCGCAGCCAGGCGATGGGCAGGACGGCGTCGCGCGTGGCGTCGGGCAGGATGAAGCGGCTGCCGCCGGTGGTTTCGAGCTCGGCGATGCGGGTGATGGTCACGTCGCCGATGCGCCAGGTCAGCATGGGGGGCACTCGGCGATTCGCAGGAGGTCCGTGCGCTTTTCGCCAGGCGGCGAAGCTACGGTCATGGGCCGGCTCCTTTGGGTTGGCGGCGGTCGGCGCGCGTCCCGTGTTCGTTGCCGGAGTTGTGAGTGCTGTCGAGTCCGGCGACCCTCGTATAGGACGACGTGGCAGGGTAGGATATCACCATCCTGTAACGGAGGTTGTCGTGGGTCGTGGAATGAGTGGGCTGATGATTGCCGGGGCGGTGTTGGTTCTTCTCGGTTTGGTGGGATACGCGATCCCGATCTTTACGACCCAGCAGACCAAGGATGTGGCCAAGATCGGGGACTTGAAGGTTCAAACCACGGAACACACCGAGCACGTTATCCCACCGATCGTGAGCGGAGGCGCCCTGGTTCTTGGTGTCGTGCTGATCGGAGCGGGTTTCTATCAAAGGCGGTAGCGTCCGTCAGGAAGGTTCTTGAATCGTTTGAGTTGGTTGTGCGTGTCGACTTGAGCGCATTGGGGCGCATGCGAGTCAATCCCTGCTACCGGCCCTGGCGCCGGTTCGGAAGGTGCCGCCACTCTACCGCGCAAGCGCCCAAGGCTTCCTTCTCTGCGATCTCTGCGATCTCTGCGATCTCTGTGTTAATCCTTCCTTGTGTGTAACAGGCACAAGCCCATCCCGTCGGAGCCATGCCTTGCCGCCCGTGGCGAACTGTCGTGCGGTCGGCTCTGCCGCGTTAACACAGAGATCGCAGAGATCGCAGAGAAGGCAAGACCATGGCGCTTCGCGCAAAGCGCCTGCCCGCCGTTCTTCGTGTTCGTCCGGTCATGTCCGTAACGTCGCCCATCTTGCACCGCTCTACTGATGCCGCGACGACTTTGCAATGATTGAGGCGCGGGATGCCAGGGCGTGGCAAGATTATCGGTCATGCTTTCAGCGCGCTGGCTGCGTTTTCGGTGCTGGTGGAATGAAGTCGTCGGCCCGCGACAGAACACGTTTCAGGAGCGGAGAGGCGTTGGACTTGTCGTAGCCGATTGCAAGTGCGATCGTGGGTGCCCGACCGTGCAATGGCCGGGCCACGACCGAAGGTGGCAGCAGCCCTTGCGCGTAGGCGGGCAGCAAACTGACTCCGCCGGTTGAGAGCGCCAACGAAATCACCGTCGGCAAGGTTTCGGCTTCATGCGCTGTTGCGAGATGGCCCCCTGACCGCGCGAGGCAACCGAGCGCAATCCGGCAGATGCCGCCGGTCACTCAATCCGCCCAAAGACACTCCGCATGGGACGCCAGACCAATGGAATTGCGCTTCCGTCACCATAGCGCGACACTGCCGGAGCAAAGGAGAACGCACATGCGTAAATCCATCATCTCTGCCGTCGCACGCCGATCAGAGACAATACGGTAAGATGCGACGACAACCGGCCGCATGATGAAAGGATCGGCGGATGTTCGCTAGGCATTGCTGGGCAATCCTGGCGTCTCTGGTATTTGTCGCGTTTGGCACGGATGTTACTCGTGCCAAAACGGTCACCCTGTCCACCACGGGGTATTGGGACGCGTTCGGCGGGACGGCCGTGGATGGCGTGCCTGTATGCGGCATAGGCTCAACCACCAACGACGGCCGAGCATTTACCCTCAAGTGGTTTAAGGGAGCGCCCTACCTAACGATTCAGGTATTTAAGAGCACTTGGGCAATCCCGAAAGGAATGCCCATCGATGTGGACATGCGCATTGACGGAGCACCAGCCTGGGCAGTCAAAGCGAAGGGCATAACCGCCGGTGATCTTGCAGGCGTCGAGCTTTACGTTGCATCGGAAGATATCTCAAAATTTTCGAACGAAATACGCTTTGGTAACCAGATCATCGTTTGGTTTCCGACAGGGACAGAGACTCCTTGGGCGCTTGGTCTACTCGGCAGCAACGGTGCCATCTCGACGATGACGGCGTGCATCAAATATCTCAACGATCAAGGTGGCTCTGGCTCCACGCAACCCTACACGGGCAATTCGCAGCCCTACGGGATGCCTTCTCAGCCCTACGTGCCTTCGCCACCCGTTCCTGCCCCCGTTCCCCAACCGTCGCCCGCTCCGACTAACTCGCCCGCCTCTCCGTATCACGAGATTTAGAGACAGCAATGCGGTCACTCCAATGTCTGCCGTGATGTATGCTGCCAATCACGATGACCGATAATCGGGCCAATTCCGCGCTTGTTCGGCTGCTGCGATAGCAGCCGCTGTTCAGCAGCGTGCGTGAAGCTGCGTTCCTCGGCGACCGCGACGAAATAGCGTAGGTGGCGCAGTTCCATGCGTGCCATGCCTTTGAGGTATGGGGCGCAGCTTACAAAGTCTTTCTGTTCCTCGCCAGCGCGACCTAGATGACGGCCTGCAACAGCGCTTTGAGCGCCTCGCCGGTTCAAATCCATCATGACGGTGCGATACCCCGGCGCTATCGAGGACACACCGCCATGAGCAACCAAGTCGTGCTTGTCACCGGTGCCCTGACCGGCATCGGCCGCGCCACCGCCCTGGCCTTCGCCCGCGCGAGCGCCCACGTCGTTGTCTCCGGCCGCCGCGACGAGGCCGGGCAGGCGTTGGCCGGCGAGCTGAACGCGCTAAACGGGTCCGCCCACTACATTCGCGCCGACGTGCGTCACGAGGACGACGTGCGCAGCCTGATCGATCAGACCGTTGCGCGCTTCGGTCGCCTGGACGTGGCGGTCAACAACGCCGGCACCGAAGGCAAGCCGGGCCCGCTGACGGAGCAGTCCGCCGAGAGCTACGCGGCCACGTTCGACACCAACGTGCTCGGCACCGTGCTGAGCCTGAAGCACGAGATGCGCGTGATGCTGGCACAGGGGCACGGCAGCATTATCAACCTGTCATCCACGATGGGCCACAAGGCGGCGCCGGGCGCCTCCATCTACACCGCCAGCAAGCACGCGGTCGAAGGGCTGACCAAAGCGGCGGCCCTCGAAGGCGCGGCGTTTGGCGTGCGCGTCAACGCCGTCGCGCCCGGCCCGATCGAAACGGACATGTTGAATCGTTTCACCGGCAATGCCGACAGGAAGGCGGGCTTGATTCCGGGCGTGCCGCTCAAGCGCTCCGGGACACCGCAGGAGATCGCGAAGGCCATCGTGTTTCTCGCCTCCGAGCAGGCGTCGTTCGTCACCGGCCAGATCGTCTCGGTGGATGGCGGCAAATCGGCGCAGTGAGCAGGGCTGGCAGTGAGCAGGGCTGCCAGTGGACAGGGCTGAGGACACGGAGAAGGCGCCCTGCACCCCTGGCAATGTGCGGCAAGGGGTCAAACATCCGCGCCGGTCATCAATCTTCGCGAAACAGTCCCGCTGGGCGGCTGTTTTTGCGAAATATTAACGGAGTATTTTCCTATACATGCTACACTGGCCGGTCCAACTGAAACCTACGGAGACCGCGCCTATGTCCGATCCTTCCTCCACCCCTGATGCCGGGCCAACCAAGCCTCCCTACCCCGTCCCGCCGGCGACCCTTCGCGCCATGGTGCTCACCCTGGCGCGCCCGTGCGGCGACGCGCCGGAAACCGCCTGGCAGGAGGTGGTGCAAGCCGGCCTCGACAAGCTCGGCGCGTTCGACCCGCGCGATGCGATCGAGGCGATGCTGGCGATCCAGATCATTGCCGCCAACGCCGGGTCGCTCGACGCCTACCGGCTCGCGTTCGAGCCCGGCACCACGGCGGTGCAGGCGCTGCGGCAGCGGGCGAACGCCACCTCGCTGGCGCGCACCATGACCGGGGCGATACGCCTGCTGAAGGAGCAGCGAGTGCTGCCGGCCGCGGAGGCGCGCGACTGGGGCAGCGCCGCGGCCGACCTGGGCGCGGCGTGGCGGGCGGAACCGCCGCGCCCTGCCGAACCACCGCGGAGCGGCAAGCCAGGCGAGGCGGCGCCGCAAGTCATCGTCAAATGGATCGACGAGATCGACGATGCGGAGCTTGCCATTGCAGTCGAGGAGGAGCGCCGCGAGAAGGCCGGCGAGCCGCCGCTGCCGAGGAGCGGGCCGAAGGTTCTCTACCGCTACAAGCCCGAGGACTACATCCATCGCTTCAAGCCCGACGAGCGCGCCGCGCGGCCGTATCCGGGGTGGGAGAACATGACCAAGCCGGAGCGGCGGGAATTCTTCGGCTATACGTACGACGGCCAGGTGGCGCCGCTGTCGATGTTGACGCCCGAGTCGCAGGCAGCCGCGGCGGCCGGCGAGGAGTGAGCGCGGGCGGCGGTTGACCCCTCGCCGGTGGCATTCACGCCCGCGCCGAGGTTGGGTGCCACCGCGGGCATGGCAGGCGCTCCATCTGCTGGGCCGGTGCGCGTTGGCGCACAAGGTGGGCGGTGCCGGCCGGCGGGGAGGTCTCCGGCTCGCAAAGATCCCCGTGCGGAGCCTGTCACGGGGCACGGAATGCGAAATTCGTGCAAAGACCCTATGAAGCGGGGCGCGGGCCGGGAGGACTGGGATGCTCGGGGTCCGGGCCGGACGGTACGGCTGGCGGTCGCCGCGGGCGCGGAATGCGATTTTCGCGCAAGGACCCTATGAAGCGGGGGACGGGCCGGCGCGGCAGGGATGGTTCGGGGCGGCACCGGACGGCGCGGCTGGCGGTCGCCGCGGGGCGCGGAATGCGATTTTCGTGCAAAGACCCTATGAAGCGGGGGACGGGCCGACCGGACGCGGGTGGTCGGGGGCGGCACCGGACGGCGCGGCTGGACGTTGCGGCGGGACGCGGAATGCGAATTTCGCGCAAAGATCCTATGAAGCGGGGGACGGGCCGGCACGGCCGGGATGGTCGAGGTCGGCACCGGACGGTGCGGCTCGCGGTCGTGGCAGGGCGCGGAATGCGATTTTCGTGCAAGGACCCTATGACGCGGGGCGCGGGCCGGGCGGGGCCGGGATGGTCGGAGGCGGCACCGGACGGCGCGGCTCGCGGTCGTGGCAGGGCGTGGAATGCGATTTTCGTGCAAAGACCCTATGAAGCGGGGGACGGGCCGACCGGACGCGGATGGTCGGGGGCGGCACCGGACGGCACGGCTGGCGGTTGTGCGGGCGCGGAATGCGATTTTCGCGCAAAGACCCTATGAAGCGGGGGACGGGCCGACCGGACGCGGATGGTCGGGGGCGGCACCGGACGGCGCGGCTCGCGGTCGTGGCGGGGCGCGGAACGCGATTTTCGTGCAAAGACCCTATGAAGCGGGGGACGGGCCGGCGGTGCCGGGATGGGCGGGGGCGGCACCCTCAGCCTCGTCGCTTCGCGCCTCGACCCCCGGAACAAGTCCGCGGGGCAGGCCTTGGTCGCTCTTGGCAGCCCAAGCCCGCAGGCGTGGGCGAGGTGAAGATCCGTCTTTCCGGGACGGCGCGGATCAGGCTCGGGCGGAGATGGCGAAGGCTGACAGCCGTGCCGGTGCCGCCCGTCCCTGGGCGCCATAGCGTGTACCTGCGGGGTCGCGCAGCGCCCGCGGCAGGGCTCGGGCGATGATACCGATCACTCGGCCCTGGACCTTGATGGCGACGTCCAGGAGGCGCTGGTTCTCCTCGACCAGGTCGCGCAGGCGCTCGAACATGGCCGGGCGCGCGCCGGACAACGCACCATGGGACGCTGCCTGGGCGGCGACGAACGCGTCGGCGGCGCGGGTCTTCTCGGCCAGCATTGCCCCGGCACGCGGCAGGTCCACCGCGGCGAGCGCGGCATTCTCGGCCGCCAGCACCTCAGTGAGGCGGACAGCGGCGGCGGTAAGGTCCTCGGTCATCGGGTCTTCCCTGGTTGGTGGACACTATTCTCTGGCTGATTGGATCGCAGAGCGGGTTGGCCGGCCGCCCCCTCCTGCACGCGATCCGCCTGCACGCCACCCGGCCGCGCGGCGCCAACCTGTGCGCCACTCGGCCGCACGGCGCCAAGCTGTGCGCTCCCCGCCTGTGGGCCACCAACATAGGGGCTTGCACTCTGTGCACCCCCAGCGTGGGCGCTCCCAGCGTGGGCGCTTCCAGCCAGCGCGCCCCCAGCCTGTGCGCGGGTTTCCTGCGCACGCAACATCGCGGCGTAGACCGGCTGGGCCAGGCCGAAGCCGCCATGCGCCTCGATCTGCTTGCCTATGGCGTCTACCATCATCGGCTTCCAGGCCGACTCCCCCTGGCCGCCGCCGAACTTCGACTTGGACAAGTCGACCGTGTCGAACATCGGCGCCAGCATCTGGCCGATCGCCATCGCCTCGAACTTCTTTGCCGCCGCCCAGACCTTCGGGTCCCGGGGCGCGTCCCCGGGCGGGGCCGGAGCCGCGGCGCTGCCGGAGGCCGGGACCGCGCCCGGGGTCGTGTTGGCCACAGGTGGTGCACCGGTCGGCATCAGCGCACCTGCAGGTCGGCTTGCAGCGCGCCGGCGGCCTTGATCGACTGCAGGATCGAGATCAGGTCCCGAGGCCCGACGCCGAGTGCATTCAGGCTCGCCACCAGGTCACGCAGGGTCACACTGCCCTGCAAGATGCCCAGCTTCTTATCGTGCTGGTCGTCCACCTGGATCTGGGTGCGCGGCACGACGACGGTGGTGCCCCCTTTGGACAGCGGGCCGGGCTGGCTCACTTCCGGCGTCTCGGTGACGCGGATCGTCAGGTTGCCCTGGGCGATCGCCACGGTGCTGACGCGCACGTTGGCGCCCATCACGATGGTGCCGGAGGCTTCCTCGATGATCACCACGGCCGGGCTGTCGGGTTCCACCCGCAAATCCTCGACCACGGCCAGCGTGTCGATCGGGTCGCGGCCGGCGAAGTTGAGCGACACCGAGCGCGGATCGGTGGCGCGGGCGATGGGGCCGACGGAATGGTTGATCGCGTCGGCGATGCGCCGCGCGGTGGTCAGGTCGGGGTTGCGCAGGCCGAGCCGCAGCGCGCCGGCCTTGTCGAGCTGGTAGGTGATCTCGCGCTCCACGGTGGCGCCGTTGGAGATCCGCCCGGCGGTGGGCACGCCGCGGGTGACCGAGCCGGCCCCGCCGCGGGCGGCGATCGCCCCGGTTGCGAGCGCGCCTTGGGCCACCGCGTAGACCTCGCCGTCGGCGGCAAGCAGCGGGGTGACCAGCAGCGTGCCGCCGGTCAGGTTGGTGGCGTCGCCGAGCGAGGAGACCGCGATGTCGATGCGGCTGCCGCTGCGCGCGAAAGGCGGCAGTTCGGCGGTGACCATCACCGCGGCGAGGTTCTTGGTCTCCAACTTGGCGATCTGGTCGCGGGTGTTGACGCCGAGGCGCTCCAGCATGCCGACCAGGGATTCTCGGGTGAACACGTCGTTGTCCAGCTTGTCGCCGGTGCCGTTCAGGCCGACCACCAGGCCGTAGCCAATAAGCTGGTTGTCACGCACACCTTCCAGGTCGGCGATGTCCTTGATGCGCACCTGCGCCGCCGCTGGCCCCGCCACGAACGGCAGGGCGGCGAGGAGCAGGGTCAGGCAGGTCAGCAGGGCGAGAAGCTTGCGATACACGGCGATCCCCGTAGTGGTCCACGTCGTCCTCAGTGTGGGGCGATCCGCACTGTGGTAGCGGGTCCGTTAATAAATTGCAGTCATCGTGCAAGAGATAGCGCAAGCGTTGTGCCAGCCCGGGGTTGGCCGGTTCCCAGGGTTCGGGGGCAGGCCGCCCCGGCAGGAACTGCCGCTCGGCACGGCGGGCGCGGAAAAAGGAGCCGGGTGAATGACCCAGGGAAGAATGGATCGGGTGAATGACCCAGGGAAGAAAGGGTCGGGTGAATGAGCAGGATTGATGCCACGCGCCCCCGCGCGATCGGTGCCACGGGCCTGGGTGCCAGCGGCGGCGCCGCCTTTGCGGTGACGCGGCCGGCAGGCGGCGCATTCCGGGTGGAGGAGGAGGCGGAGTCTGGGGCCGCAGAGGCCACGGTGCCGGTCGACGACGTCCCCTCGGTGTCGCTCGGCGTGATGCTGGCGGCGGAGTCGCTGGACCGGGAGTCGGCGCGCGATCAGGCAGCGCGGCGCCAGGGCCACGCGGTGCTTGCCGGGCTGGCCGCGCTGCAGCGTGCGCTGCTGGAGGATGGCGACCAGGCAGCCATACTCGACCGGATTGCCGCGCTGGTCGCCGACATGCCGATAGCGACCGACCCGCAGTTGGCGGTGGTGCTGGGCACGATCGTGTTGCGCGCCCGGGTCGAACTGGCGCTGCTGGAGCGCTCGGGTGCGCCGCCGGCGTCAGCAAAATAGTTTCATGTCAGCCGCTTGTCGGATCGTGATGTCCCCTTGGCGCGGCCAGGTGGCACCGCTATAAGCCCGCGCATTGGGGGCTGGGGGTGCGTTGGCCCGGCGTTGGCCTGCAAAGGGCCGGTCGGCGTGGCCGTGGCGTCGCCCGGGCGCCCCACGGAGACCCATAGTTCACGGGAGGCCGTGGCAACAAGAAACGCAGGATCGATCGCGCATGATGGTGACTCTTCCCCCGGACTACCGCCCGACCGAGGTCGAGGAGTTCATGAATCCGATCCAGGCCGAATATTTCCGGCAGAAGCTGCTGCGCTGGCGAGTCGACCTGCTGCGGGAGGCGAATGGCACCTTGGCGAGCCTGTCCGAGGGGGGGATCCGCGAGGCGGACGTCACCGACCGCGCCAGCGTGGAGACCGACCGGGCGCTGGAGCTGCGCACCCGCGACCGGGCGCGCAAGCTGATCGCCAAGATCGACCAGGCGCTGTATCGGATCGAGACCGGCAGCTACGGCTACTGCGAGGAAAGCGGCGAGCCGATCAGCCTGCGCCGGCTGGAGGCGCGGCCGATCGCGATCCTTTCGATCGAGGCGCAGGAGCGCCACGAGCGGATGGAACGGGTGCATCGGGACGATTGAGTGACGCCGGGCCGGGGAACGACGCTGGGCCGGGTTCCCCAGGTTCCGTCGACGCTCTATACTTGTCGGCTGGTCCGGTTTGCCGGAACGCATCAATAAGGGGAAAACGTCATGATCCGTCGCCGTCGCCTGCTGCAGGCGTCGACCGCACTGCTCGCCGCGCCGGCGATCGTGGCGCGTGCCAACGCTCAATCGAAGTTCGACTGGCAGCAGTTCAAGGGCCAGCACATCGAGGTCAATTACCAGCTCTCGCCGCGCGGCGACGTGGCGAAGGCCAACATGAAGAAGTTCGAGGCGCTGACCGGCATCTCGGTCGGCTTCGAGCAGATCCCCGAGCAGCAGCAGCGCCCCAAGGTGGCGATGGAGATGGCCACTGGCCATCCCAGCTTCGACGTCGTGAATGTCGGCATGCACGTGCAGAAGCGGCTGATCGAGAAGGCGAAATGGATGGACGATCTGCGGCCCTACATCGCCGATGGCAGCCTGACCAATCCCGATTTCGACATGGGTGATTTCAGCAAGCCCTCGATGACGGTTGCGACCGGCGCCGACGGCAAGCTGAACGTGCTGCCGCTGAACCAGGATCTGTTCATCCTGTTCTGGAACAAGGCGCTGTTCGCGGAGAAGGGTCTGAAGGGGGCGCCGCAGACGCTGGATGAAATGATGTCGATGGCGCATCAGCTCACCGACGCCTCGAAGGGCGTCTACGGGTTTGTCGGCCGCGGCCTGAAGAACGCCAACATGGTGCTGTTCGACGACATCCTGCTGAAATGGGACCAGGAGACGGTCAGCGCCGACGGCAGGAAGCTGCTGACCGACACGCCGGCGGCGATCGAGGCCGGTCAATGGTACCAGAAGCTGATGCGCGAGTGCGCGCCGTCGGGCGTGATCGGCTACAACTGGAACGAATGCCAGACCACGTTCATGCAAAGTCGGGCAGCGATGTGGTGGGATGGCATTGGCTTCTCCGCGCCGTTGCTCGATCCGAGCAAATCCAAGGTGGTGGACGCGGTGGCCTTCGCACCCGATGTCGCCGGCAAGGTGCGCAACTGCGCCACCTTCATCGACGGCATCGGCATCCCGGCGACCGCGAAGAACAAGCAGGCCGCCTGGCTGTTCGTGCAATGGGCGACCGGCAAGGAAATGCTCGGCGAGGTGCTGCGCACCGGGTCCGGCACCCCGGCTCGGCTGTCGGTCTATGAGCGCGCCGACATCGTCAAGAGCAGCAAGTTCCCGCAGGAATGGTTCGACACGACGGGCACCAGCCTGAAGATGGCGCGCTCCGGCCTGCCGGTGATCGTTCCAGTCACCGAGTTCCGCGACACCATCGGTATCGGGGTCACCAACATCGTTGCCGGCGCGGATGTGGCGACGGAGTTGAAGCGGGTGACGGCGCAGTTCCAGCCGATACTGGACAAGGCCAATGAGACGTAGGGGGACTTCGCATGCCGGCGACGGTTGAACCGTGTCTACAGGTCACCAGTTAAAGGCGCTTGTATGAGTCGCTTTTCAAGGAAGACACTGGTCGCGACCGCCCGGCTCGACGAGGCTGGCTGCTAGTTCCGCAATCCGCCGCAGCCGCCGCAGGCTGCTGCCACAGCGCCAGGATCAGAGCGTCCTTGTCGGCGTGGGTCAGCACGCTGGGATCAGCGAGCTGGGGGCACCCGAAGCTTGAATCGGGTCGCCCGTGACCGCATCAAGCATTCTCTCGCGGTCGCTCAGGTCGTTGCGAAGCAGCTTCCCGAGGGGGCGGCCCGGGATGCGTCGAGACCGAAACACACCGATACCGAGCAACCCGGTGGCGAGCAGGACCAGCGAGGCAGGCTCGGGCACCGCTGCGAAGGCGACGCCGCGGATCGAGGCGCCCCCCGGGGCGGAGTCCAGCGTCGTGAAGCTTTCTCCGCTCGCCTGGATGATCGATGTGTCCGCCAGCGTGTCGGTGATTTCGTACAGGTAGCTCGGCGACAGCTCGTTCAGCCCGTAGCTTGTGGCGAACAGTTCGACGTTCCCGCCGACGACCTCGCCGGTCAGGCCAAACAGGCCCGTCACGCCGGGCGCGGTGGGCGTGGCGGAGTTGGCATTTGCGTTATTTGCCAAGTTCGGCCCAGCAACGAGATCGTAATCCAGGGTCCAGACGCCCGAGGTGAACACCCATTTCTGCAGTCCGCCCTCGCCCAGCGCCGCTGCGTTGGCGTTGCCGTTCTTGGGTTGGCCGCTATCGGTGACGTACAGCACCGTCGGGCTGGCGAAGAAGTATTGCTCAGGGCTGAGATAGACGAACTTGCCAAGGCGGGAGTTATTCACCCCGTTCTCCGTCACGGTCGTCACGTTGATGGAACCATTGTTGCCGCCGAGGGAATTTGGGGTGGCGGGCGGGATGATATGGGTGTCGGTGACCCCGGCGGAAGAGGTCGGCAGTCCGCCCCCGGCGATCGTGAGACTGTCAACATTGGTGTTGTTCTGGCCGCCGCTGCCTGGGGGGTTATAGTCGCGCGAGACATACAGCGTGTTGCCGCTGCCGGTGTTGAAGATCGACGCCACGCGTGTGTCGGTACTGTTGTCGATCGGCGTCGCGATGGTGGCGCCCAGCGTTGCGTAGAACACACCCTGCGTCGGGTCGGTCTTGCTGGCGCCTTGGCCCGATACGTAGAATGCCGAACCATCGACTGTCGCCGCGCTGCGTGGGTTGTTCGTGTTGAACACGCCGGTCAGTTGCCTGCTGGTATCGACGTCGGCTGCACCGCCGATCAGCGCGACCGTACGCGGCACCGTCGTGTAGATGGTACCGGTCTGGTTGGCGGCGGTCAGGCTGGTGGTCTGTCCCAGCGCGGCGGTGCCATAGGTCGAGAGTGGCGCGGTGTTGAAGGTATTGGCGTTCACGCCGTAACCCATCATCGTCAGGTATTGGCCGTTCGCGGATTGCTGAAGGATGCCTTCCGAGGCCGAGCCGTACTCGCCAGAGATCGTCGACGGCAGGGTGAGTGTGCCGTTCGCCGTGGCGGAGGTGCCGCCGGCGCCGAGTTGGAATTGCTGCAGCACGATCGGTGCCGCCGTATCCAGTCCGCCACTCGTGCTATTGCAAATCGTGGCATCGACAGAACAAGAGACGGTGCTGATAATCAGATCGCCCGGCGTAAACGACGTAATGGTCCCGGCCCTTGCCTGCGCGATCAGGCCGATCGTCAGCACGGTGATACTGCATCCTACCCGACACTTGCCCATCGCTTCATCGCCCCCTGATTGCAAACGCAGCCCCAACCGGCCGATGGCTGCCGGCCGGCGCGGCCAGAGCAACCCTCGACATAGATCTCGCGAGAATCAGTAGCAAACATTATGCCAATCCACTGACGTCCGGTGAATAGACGAGCGAATTCAATGACTTACAAACATTACCATTCTGCATCTGTATGCCAATTTTAAAGCCTTAGTTGGGATCAGTGGTTTTTCAAATACTGTGCGCGAAAGGAAGCCTTCGAATGTGTCGATCCGGACCGCCTTTTCGAGCGGCTCATCAGTGACGATCGGCCTGAACAGCCCGGGAGATCGCCCGTTTGGGCTTTTTCGAGTTCAAATCGACACCACCAAAATTCGCTTAAACGTCATTATATATCAAATACTTAGGAGCGGTTCGTTCGCATTACACCGGACAGCGGTGATGCCAATCAAAGAGTCCTCCCATTTTCAATATGTTGGGTTTCATTGCGGAAATATGACGTAAAATTTCCCGACAAAATCCGTCCGGTCTTGGTCTCCCCCGATCTTGGTCGCCATCGCGTTCACCCTGCGTTTGGCGCCCTGGAGGCGATGCGGCCGATGGCACGCGGCCAGGGCGACAGGCCGGTTACCTTCAGTTCACGGCACTCTGTTGCAGAAATATTACGTAATGTTTGCCGACAGGATCAGCCCGCCTGGCGCGTCACGTGACTAGTTGCTCGCATGCAATAACGCCCAACAGCGCCTGGCCTTGGGACAGGATAGACCGGCTGAATCCGCAGCCTCAATCACGCAACATCGTCGCCAGCATCGCCAGCGCCAGCGCCGCCACCACTGCGATCATCGCCGCGCCGAACGCGTGCGCATAGGCCGGCTCGCCGTGCGCACCGCCCAGTACGGCGAAGAACAGGCTGCCGATTGCCGCCACGCCGATCGCCGAGCCGATCTGCATCAGCGAATTGATCACCCCGGCCGCCACCCCCCCCTTGTCCGGCGGCACGCGGCCCAGCGCGACGTTGTACAGCCGCGGCAGCGCAATGCCCTGGCCGAAGCCGGCGATGAACACGGCCAGCGTCACCTGCCAGGGCGGCAGCCCGTTGGCCACGCCCAGCCCGATCGCGGCATAGCCCGCTACCTGGATCACCATGCCGATGGTCAGCAGCCGCGGCCGCAACGATGCCGGCAGCGGCGCGCTGCCCATCGACCCAACGAACAGTCCGATACCGTACGGCAGGAACGCCAGGCCGGTGAACAGCGGATCGGTCCCCCGCCCCTCCTGCTCATAGAGGCCAAACAGCAGGTAGAACGGCGTGGTGAAGTAGAACAGCGTCGCCACCGCAGCACCTCGGCGGAAACTGGGGATGCGCAGCAGCGCCGGATCGAGCAGCGGCATGCCGCCGCGCCGCGCGAACCGCGCCTCCCATACCAGGAACGCCGCCAGCAGCACCGGCGCGCAAGCCAGGCCCGCGATCGTCCAGGGCGGCCAGTGCAGTTGGCGTCCTTCCACCAACGGAAGGATCAGGCAGGCCAGCATCGCCGACAGCAGAACGATCCCGCCGCCATCCAGCCGTGCGCGGCGCGAGGTGCTGGTCTCCGGCACCACGAACCAGGCGGCGGCGAACACCGCCAGGCAGACCGGCAGCTTCAGCAGGAAGACGCCGCGCCAGCCCAGGTCCCACGGGCTCCAGGCCACCAGCGCGCCACCACCGAACTGGCCCGCCGCGGCGGCCAGTCCCATCATTATGCCGTAGGCGCTCATCGCGCGCGACAAGCCGCGCTCGTTGTCGAACAGTGTCGGCATCGCACCGAGCACCTGCGGCACCAGCAGCGAGGCCGTAATGCCCTGCACGACGCGCGCGATCACCAGCGCCGACGCCGAGGTTGCCACGCCGCACAGCATGTTCGTCAGCGTGAAGCCTGCCATGCCGAGCAGGAACATCCGTCGCCTTCCGTACAGATCTCCGAGCCGTCCGCCGGTCACCAGGAACACGGCGTAGCCCACGCCGTAGCCCGAGATCACCAGTTGCAACTGGGCCGGTGTGGCGTGCAGCGCCTCATGGATCGAGGACAGCGAGACGTTGACAATGAAGAAGTCCGCGGGCGGCAGGAACGCGCCGGCCAACAGCACGACACAGGCAATCCAGCGCCGCGCCGATGACGGCGCGGTGGCGATCGCGGCGTGCGACACGCGTGCTCCCTTGGCTTCGGCCCGGGCGCCGACGGCGCGGGTCGTTGGCACAGCTATGCCTGCTTCGGCTGCCGGACGATAGTCTCGGGCGGGGGACCGAGGGGGATCGCCATGACCATCGTGTTGCAGGAATCGTTGCGCGGGCTGTTCTATGCGCCGTTCTACGTGGCACTTGCTCGGGGCGCCTACGCGGCGGCGGGGGTGGAGGTTCGTTTCGTCTCCGCACCTCGGCCGGGCGATGCGACGCGCGGGCTGTTCGACGGTGGCGTCGATGTCTGCTGGGGCGGGCCGATGCGGGTGATGGAAGCCTACAAGCTGCACCCCGGTTGCGATCTGGTCAGCTTCGCCGAGGTGGTGACGCGCGATCCGTTCCTGCTGGTCGGCCGCGCGCCGCGCCCGGATTTCCGGTTGGCCGATTTGCTGGGCGTGCGAGTCGCCACGGTCGGCGAGGTGCCGACGCCATGGCTGTGCCTGCAGGAAGACCTGCGCCGCGCCGGCATTGCGCCCGGGCGGTTGGACCGCGTCGGCGATCGGGGCATGGTGGAGAATATCGCCTCACTGCGCGCCGGCGAGGTGGATGTGGTGCAGGTGTTCGAGCCGTTCGTTTCGGCATTGGTGGCCGAGGGCGCGGGGCATGTCTGGTACGCGGCGGCAGCGCGGGGAGCGACCTCCTACACCACGTTCTATGCGCGACGCGGATTGCTGACGACGCGGCGCGAGGAATTGCGGCGGATGGTGCGCGCGATTCATGCCACGCAGGTTTGGGTGGCGGAGGCCACCGGCGCTACGATCGCCGATGCGATTGCGGATTATTTCCCCGATGTGGCCGCCGCCATTCGCGAAGCCGCGTGCTCGCGCTACCAGGCGCTGGGTATCTGGAGCACCTCGCCGGTGTTGCCGCGCGTCGGCTACGATCGGTTGCTGTCCAGTTTGGTGTCCGGCGGGTTCGTCGCCGGTACGCCGTTCGAGGTCGCAGTGGACAACAGTGTCGCCGAGGAGGTGATGGGCGGGGTGTAGGGCGTGACTCGGGCGTGCTCTGATTGATGAGACGAATAGCGGCGACCGAGTCCAGCCGATAAGAGAGACCTACGAAAGCCTCAGTTTCCCGATGAACGCGCGATCGACGGCGTTCACCATGCCCGCTGTCTCATCGTCCTGGCGAACCTGAACCTGCGTCCCAAGTTCAGCATTCACGTAGGCCACCCATTGCTCGAATATTTCGAATACCCCGTGTTTCAGAATGTCGTCCGCGTCGGGACGCGCAATGGCCCGTCCGTGCAGGGGGTGCTGTTCCGGATGGAATAGATCGATTGACTGACAAATTACGAAGTCAATCGATCGGAGATGGTTCGCGCGCCATTCCTTCTTGGTCTTGCGCTCAATGAATCTGAATAGCAGGTCGGTAGGCAGACTGTAGTCCCCACTGTTCAGGATGATTACACCGCTCAGCCTGCGCTTTGTGGATTGCGGGAGCAGACGCAACGTCGCCCTCGTCTGCCGGTTGGCTTGCTCAATAGCGTCCGCCACGCCCGGCCGGAATTTGTCGTAGAAAGCCATCCATTGGTCGTGGGAAAGGCTCTGCGGTGTGATGCGGATTTTACCCGAGCCAAGGTTCTCGACCGCCCTCAGCAGACCCTGACGATACAGCTCCGCGAAATATCGGTCGACAGTGCGACCATGTTCGTATTTCGAAACCTGCTTCAGCTCAACGACGCAATCCCACTCCGGATTTTCAAGGAGGTAGTCTGCATTCTGCGTGTCGGGAGGGATACGGATGGTGTCCGTGACCCGGTGGCCGCCTGCGAACGCGACATAGTCATCGAACACCGCCTCGTAATCCTCCGGCCTACGGCTCAGGGGTGCTTCGGCGAGAAGTTGACGAAGGCGTCCTGTCATAGCTGATCCCTGGAGGCGCGACGGCCCGAAGCAATCCTTGCGGGAGCATAGCTGGAAGAACACTAGGGCCTGTCGTCAATTAGGT
>PLXO01000191.1:1613-10930 GCA_003151425.1 Acetobacteraceae bacterium | reverse complement strand
GCGATCGGGCCAAGGGCTTTGTCGTGCTGCCACAGCGCTGGATTGTCGAGCGAACAATCGCATGGCTCAACCGCTGTCGCCGGCTTGCCAAGGACTGGGAAAACCTCAACCACAATGCGCTCGCCTTCCTCCGCCGCGCATCCATCCGCCTCATGCTCAGAAAACTCTGTAATCCTTGACGAAGTCTCCGGACGGACTCTCAGCCTCGTTCGCGCTGCGTGACGAGCGAGCGGCGGTCACTTCGGGCGGGCGTGTCCCTGGCGCCTGGTTGGGCTGCAGAGCCGGGACCTGTTCCCGCCCGAGAGTGAGGCTGCTGGTGATGCTGGCGGGAGGCGTGGTGGCCGAAGGGGTGCTCGGCGCGGTGTTCGCTCGGCCCGGTGTTCGCCGCCCCGCTGCTTCCGTACACACTTGAATTGCTGGGCTGAGTACCGGAGATGCGGCCTGGATGGCACTGATATACTTGACAAAGTGGAGATATGCCTAGCGCGACCAGCGGTGACCAAACCCACGGCGGCAATCCTAACCAATGGCGGATCGACAGTGCTCGCCATCTGGCCGGTCTCACGCTGTACTTCCAGCGCTATACCCGCTGGAGCGAAAGCTGGGAGCACGATAATTGCTCAGCCTGTGGCGCTAAGTTCGCAGAGTTCGATTCACCCGAAATTTTGCATGAGGCCTACGCTACGGGGCCGGATTATCCAAAGGGTGCATGATACGACTGGGTCTGTTCATCGTGATTCACAGACCTCGCAAACACCCTCGGCTGGAAATCCGCTTAGTCAAATATGCTAGTGCGGCCTGGATGGCTGGAAGAGGCCGTGGCGCGGCGGGCCCGCCAAGGGGGTACGATGGCCGCCAATCGGGGGCCGCCAATCGGGGGCCGCCAATCGGGGGCTGTCAATGGGGGGAGACAGACGTGACGGACGATGGAATCGCGGCGCGTGCGAAGGCGCTGCTGGAAAGCGCGCTGGTCTGGGATGCATAGCGGCTTCGCGCCGACGCCGGAGGTGGATCTCAACGAGCTCGAACGCTGGCGCGCCGGCAGCGTCGATTTCCTGTCGATCAATGTTGGTTATGATGTCTATCCATGGGAAGACACGATCCGCAACCTGGCAGCGTTCCGCCATTGGCTCGCGTTGCGGCCGCAGTAGTTCGTGCTGATCGAGACGGCCGAGGACGTGCGGCGGGCCAAGGCCGAGGGCAAGATGGCGATTGCCTTCGACCTTGAGGGCGCGCGGTCGCTGGACGGCAGGCTGACCATGCTGTCGCTATACCAGCGGCTCGGCGTCCGGCAGATGCATTTCGTCTACAACCGGAACAACGACGCGGGCGGCGGCTGCCACGATGACGATCAGGGGCTGACGGATTTCGGCCGCGCGCTGCTGGCCGAGGCGAACCGGCTGGGCGTGCTGGTCGATCTGTCGCATCTGGGCTTTCGCACCAGCATGGAGATCATCGAGCGCACCCTGGCGCCGGTGGTGTATTCGCATGCCAATCCGAAGGCGCTGGCCGAGCATCCGCGCAACGTCACCGACGAGCAGATGCGCGCCTGCGTGGCCACTGGCGGGCTGGTGGCTGTCACGGGCATCGGGCGGTTCCTCGGCGACCCCGACGCGACCTCGGCGACCCTGGTACGGGCGATCGAGCTCACGGTGGAGCACGTGGGCGTGGCGAATGTCGGCATCGGCCTGGACTATAGCTGGGCCACCGGCAGCAGCGGATTGCGCGATCCACTGTTCTGGCCGCGCGAATGGTATGCCGGCAAATCCGACTACGTGCGGCCCGACCAACTCCCCGAAATCACCGAAATGCTGCTGCGCCTTGGCTACGGCGATGACGACGTGATCGGCATTCTCGGCGCCAACTACATGCGCGTGGCGGAGCGTGTCTGGTCGTCGCCGGTGCCGGAATGAGCGGTCAGGCCTGCAGGGCGCCGGTGAGTTCGGCCAGGTAGCCGCGCAGGTGCGCGATCAAGACCGAACTGTCGACAAGTATCGCTGCAAACCCGGAGAACGACCTTGACGCATCGCGTCCAACTCGTCCTCCCATCCAAATCCCTTGAGGCTCGCGAACGCCCCGGCGTCCGAAACCTGCCATTGGTTCATCCACACCGGACAGCTCGTTCGACCAATATGCCGCTACCCTCGGGACAGATCGCCGTGGCTCGGATGCTGCACGCATCCCCGCCATTCGCACCAGAGCATCAACCACGGCCCGGTCGCTGGCGTTAAGCACGGCTACTTGAGATGGATCGTTCTCGAAGGCCTGAACGTCGGTGAAGAAACGATCCGAAGCGGATGTATTTGCGGCCGCTCGATCAAGCCTTCTCTCGAAAGCGGACAGGCAGCTACCGGCCGGGTGTGGCCAGGTCGGCGTCGCGCCCGAGTCAGCCATTGCACTGTCGTCCCATGCGAACCGAAAGCGGGCATGGGAGGAACGCCAGGCCAAAGAAACTGCTCCTCAATTCCGTCGAGCTGATTGCGATAGAAGGTGGGATGGTCCTTGATCTGGGAAGTGGTCCCCGCGGAGAGCAGCAGCGATACCAGTTCTCGCGCCAAATGTGGCGTGTTGGCCAGGCGCTCCGGCATCATCGCGCACATCGGCGTGGAAATCTTGCCAAGCGCGTAGGGGAGCATCCCGAACGGCTTCTTCAGGCGGAACTGGATCGTCCGGTCTTCGATCGCCGCCAGCTCATCGGTCCGGGCCATCATCAGGCCGCCGACGCCGTCGCGCGCCGCCCAGCGGCGGATCGAGGCGATGCAATCGCGGGCGAGGACCTTTTCGCTGTCGTGCCAGAGCAGCCCTTCGCGCAGCGTCAGCTTCCAACGCCTTCCATCATCTTCGACGGAGAAGCCTTCCAGCATCTGCGGTTGCATCTGATACTCGCTGTCCATACCGAACAGCGTATCGAACACCATGTAGCCGTGATTGCGGGCGGTGTAGACGGTGGTGGCGATCGGATCGAGGACGGTCAGGTCTGATTGCGGAATGAACTTCAATACCGCGTTGGCCGCGCCCCGTGAGACCGATGGCGCCGCCAGAGAAGCGACAACACCAGCCGTGAACATGCGACGCCGGATCATGGATTTGCTCCTCCCTTTTTGCCCCCATGCGGGGTGCTGTTGCTTCAGCCAGCCCCCTCTGCGCACTTCGTCAAGCCGCGCTGCCGTTCGCTCCAACATCCTAGCATTCTCACCGCGCCTGTGAATCTGGTCCGGACGCGTGCAGCGTCGTTGGTTTTATAACCCTGGTCTCGCTCTCACCTGGCCGGGCAAATCCGGAACGACAGCATTCCACCCTGAGCGGGCCTCAGCGGCGGGATGATCTGTCAGGTCTTTGCCTCCGGTTCACACTGCCTCGGCGCAGAACCGGCCCGGTGCGGCGCAGCAACGGCAGCCGCCAGGATGCGCGGGGCCCGGCGCCGCGAATGATGCCTCACGTGCGCCACCGCTGATCGCCGGGCTGGTTAAAGCGCGGGGGGCTGGGTCACCGCAGTTCGGGCAGGGCTGTGGCAAGGCGAACTCCGCCATAGGGCGGGACTCGGTAAACGGGCCGCACCGCTCGCAGCCATAATCATAGGTCGGCATCGATGCCTCGCGGGTTGTGCTGATCGCCACGACGTGCCATCGCCGCGCGCCGCCAGTCTAGCCGGTCAGGCGCAGGCGAGATCGGACGTGGCGAGTTGATCGAAGCAAATGAAGCGCGCGCCGCGGCGTTGCAGTGCGCTGGCCCCGGCGACCATCTCGGGCCTACTCGGCCGGTGCGGTTGATTGATGTGTGCAAAGCGATACGCGGCGCGAAAGGGCTTGACCGGCGAGCAGGCCATCGCCGCCGCCATCGAGCATCTGGTTCGGGACCCCAGACCTGGCCGCGCCTGCTCCAGGGCCAAGTTCCCGATCCGCGCGCCATCGGATACCCTCGCCGTCCATGGCCCCCACACCTTCCCCGATCCGCGTCAACCGCGCCCCGGTCCTGGCCCTCTGGGCAACCGTGGTCGCCGAACGGCTCGGCTACCCGCCCGAGACAGGCCTGCCCCTCGGCCGGTTCGCCGCCGGGTCCAGCGCCCGCGCCAAGGCCCGGCGGCTGGGGGTCAGCGACGAGAAGCAGGACGCCGAGGAACGCCACGCACGGGCCGCAGAATTGAAACCCAGGCGGCAGACGGCCCGTCTGCTCGGCCGGGATATCCCGTTGCTGGCGGCGGACGATGGCACGCTGCACGCGGACGATGACGGCAAGCCGAGTGCCCGCGAAGTGAGCACCTACTCGCCGCGCTGGGATGAAACGCGAGAACAGGAGAGGAAAGCATGAGCGCTTTCGATGGCAAGGTGGTCTGGGTTACCGGAGCCGGGACCGGCATCGGCCGTGCGGCTGCCCTCATGTTCGCCCACGAAGGCGCCACGGTGGCACTGATCGGGCGTCGCCGCGAGCCGCTCAAGGAAGTCGCCGGCGAGATCGAACGGGCGGGCGGCAGAGCCAGCTTGGAGGCGCTCGACGTTGCCGAGCGGGACCAGGTGAATGAAGTGGCCGCGCGGCTGCTTGAGCAGTTCGGACGAGTTGACATCCTGGTCAACAACGCCGGCCTGAACGTCGTCAACCGCCGTCTCGAGGAGCTGACACCGAAGGACTGGGATTACGTGATTGGCGTTAACCTGACGGGCGCCTTCAACATGGTTCAGGCGGTGTTTCCGACGATGAAGGAGCAGGCCGACGGGCTCATTATCAACGTCGCCTCGACCGCGGCACGCCGTGTCTCCGGCGTCGCCGGCATGGCCTATACCGCGTCGAAATTCGGCATGCTGGGCATGAGCCTGTCGCTCACCCAGGAGGCATGGAAATTCGGGATTCGTGCCACCTGTCTATGCCCCGATGACGTCAACACGCCCATTATGCAGCGCCGCCGCATCAAGTACTCCCAGGAGGTGCTGGACCAGTTCATCCAGCCGGGGGATCTTGCCGACGCGATGCGGTTCGTGGCGCTCACGCCGAAGCGCACCTCGATCCCGGAAATGACGATCTACCCCACGAACATCCGACCCTACACGCCGGCCGAGACGGGCGTCCCGGCTTGATTGCCGCATGAACGCACGGCCGCCGACGGGACGGGCGAAGGGCCCTCGTCCTGACGGAGGGCGACGCGCGAGAGCGGACGGAGGGCGACGCGCGAGAGCGGACGTCCGTGCCGACGTCCAGACCGCGACATGCCGGTCGAGGCGGATCGCCTTGGCAAAGGCTACACGGGGCTCAGCCGCACATCATCTGGCCAAAAGGAGCGTGATTATCCTGAGGCGAGGGCCGCGTGCCGGTTGCCAGCCTTCGCGCCCACGCCCATCATGAAAAGCTCTGACCGGCCCAGACGGATCACGCCCATGCCCATGAGCCTCTCGCCGAACCTGCCGCCTGACAAGCAGCGTGAGATGCTGCGCCAGATGCTTACCATCCGCCGCTTCGAGGAACGCGCCTCGGCCGACTACCATGCCGGCAAGATTTACGGCGTCGTGCACTGCTACATCGGTGAGGAGGCGGTCGCCGTCGGCGTCTGTACGGCGCTCGATCGCGGCGACCGGATCATCTCGACGCATCGCGGCCACGGCCACTGCATCGCCAAGGGCGCCGACCTTCCCCGCATGATGGCCGAGCTCTACGGGCGGCAAGCGGGCTACTGCAAGGGCAAGGGCGGCTCCATGCACATCGCTGATTTCGACATCGGGATGCTCGGCGCCAATGGCATCGTGGCGGGTGGGATTTCGATCATCACGGGCGCCGGCCTTGCGGCGCAGATGGAAGGCAAGGGCGGCGTCGCGGTTGCGTTCTTCGGGGACGGGGCATCGAACGCGGGGCCGTTCCACGAGTGCCTCAATATTGCGGCGACCTGGAAGTTGCCGATGCTCTACGTGTGCGAGAACAACCTGCACGCGGCGCAGACATCGGCCGCCGCGACGCACGCCTTGAGCGATGTGGCGGCACGCGCGGCCGGCTACGGCATTCCGGGCATCGTGGTCGACGGCAACGACATTTTCGCGGTCCATCAGGCGGCGGTCCGCGCCGTGGAACGGGCGCGGTCAGGCGACGGCCCGACGCTGATCGAGTGCAAGACCTACCGTCAGCGCGCCCACACGGAGCGCAAGGGCCAGCCCGATCCCCGTGACAAGGCAGAGGTCGAGGCGTGGACGCAAAAGGATCCGATTGTGTTGCTTGAGCGGCAGTTGAGGGACCAGGGTGACCTCGACGACGCCGGGCTGCTGACCATCGAGCGCGGCGTCATGGACGCTCTCGAGACGGCCGTCGCCTTCGCCGAGGCAAGTCCATTCCCCCTCCCGGAGCAAGCGACCGACGACGTGTTTGCGGCGTGATCCCAACCTGTCATTGCGAGGAGCGCAGCGACGAAGCAATCTCCCGCGAATGGACGCTCGGTCGAAGAATCCCGTGCGGGAGCTTGCTTCGTCGCTACGCTCCTCGCAATGACGGGGATTGCTGCCGACTTGCCCCTGTTTTCTTGTTAGGACCGGACGATGCGAGAGCTGACCTACAATGAAGCCGCGGTCGAGGCCATCGCCGAGGAGATGCGGCGCGATCCGAAGATCTTCTACATGTCGACCGACGCGATTCCGTCGCTACTCAAGGAGTTTGGCGACCAGCGGATCAGAGCGACGCCCATCGCGGAAGCGGCGCTGACCGGCATGGGCATTGGGGCCGCCGGTTGCGGCTTCCGCCCGATCGTCGACTGGCGGCAGGTGACGTTCTGCTTTGTCGCGATGGACCAGATCGTCAATCAGGCCGCGAAGATCCACTACATGTTCGGCGGCCAGGTGACCTTCCCGATCCTTTTTCGGGCGTCGGTCGGGGGTGGCGGCCAAGTCGCGGCGCAGCACTCGCAGTCGCCCTATTCGATGTTCATGAATGTCGCCGGCCTGAAGATGTTCTTGCCGTCGACGCCGTACGACATCAAAGGGCTGTTGAAGACGGCGATCCGCGACAACAACCCCGTCATCTCGTTTGAGTCGAGTCGGCTGATGGCGCGCAAGGGCCCCGTGCCGAAGGAGGACTACACGATCCCGCTCGGCCTGGCCGACGTCAAACGTACGGGGGACGACGTGACGGTCGTCGCCCTCGCGTGGCTGGTGCACGAGGCGCTCGCCGCCGCCGAAGAGCTTGCGCGGGAAGGAATCTCGGTCGAGGTCGTCGATCCACGCACGCTTGTGCCGCTGGATAGGGCGACGATCCGGGAGTCGGTGCGGAAAACGGGGCGACTGGTCATCGCCGATGAGGCGGGGCCGACGTGCGGTTTCTCGGCGGAGGTTGCAGCGATTGCGACCGAGGATGCCGCTACGTTCGCGCGCCTGAAGGCCCCGGTGAAGCGGGTCTGTGCCCTGCCGGTGCCGATACCGTATAGTCCGGTGCTGGAAAGCGCTGTGTTTCCGGACCGGGTGCGGATCATCGCCGGGGTCCGTGAGGTACTCCAGGGACGGAGGTCTACCGCGGCGGCGTGACGATGGCGATCCGGGTTCTCCATCGCTGCCCTCCGCTTGGGTCGGCATGATGCCGCAGCACCGTCACCACGCGCAGGGGGCAACCATGCCCGCTCCAATCGTCACCGCCGACAGCATCACCCGCGTCGGGCCTGAAGCCGCCGGTGCGGTCGTCGTCAACGCCTCCCATGGCGGTGTCTATGCCGCCTATCTTGCGGCGAAGCTGCAGGCCGCCGCGGCGATTTTCAACGACGCCGGCGTCGGCCGCGACCGCGCCGGGATTGGTGGGCTCGATTACCTGGAAGAATTCGGCATCGCCGCCGCGACCGTCGGTCATGACACGGCGCGGATCGGCGACGGCGCCGACATGATAGCGCACGGCGTCATCAGCCATGCGAACGGGCTGGCTGCATCGCTTGGCGTGAGCCCCCGCCAAGCGTGCCGCGACGCTGCCGCCGAGCTGCAACAGGCACGGCAGACGCATCGCGCGCCACCGGAAGCGTTGGAGGCGGCGTTCCTGCTCATTTCGGAAACGCCACAGGTCTGGGCACTCGACTCCGCTTCACTCGTCCTGCCCGGGCACAAGGACTCGATCGTCGTCACCGGCTCGCATGGCGGGCTGCTCGGCGGTAGGCCGGAGACCGCGCTCAAATATGATGTGCTCGGCGCCCTCTATAACGACGCTGGGATCGGCAAGGACGCAGCCGGCACCTCGCGCTTGCCGGCGCTCGACGCACGCGGCATCGCGGCCGCAACAGTCTCGGCGGCAAGCGCGCGCATCGGCGACGCGCGCTCAACTTACGAGGACGGAATCATCAGCCGGGTCAACGCCCGCGCGGCTTCTCTCGGGCTTCGCGACGGCATCAGCGCCCGCGAATTCGTCGCCGGGCTGCGCCGCGCCCTCGCCGCATAAGGAGGAACCATGTCGCTCACGCACCAAAATCGCCCGTCGGGCACGATGACCGGCGGGCGCGCGCTCGCCGAGATGCTGCGTCTGTCGGGCGCCGGCCCGATGTTCGGCATGGGCGGGTTCCAACTGCTGCCGTTCTACGACGCGGTCGGCCTTGTCGGCTTGAATCACCACCTGATCAACGACGAGCGCTGCGGCGCCTTCGCCGCGGACGCCTATGCAAGGGTCACCAACCGCCCCGGGATTTGCGACGGCACGCTCGGCCCCGGCGCGACCAACCTCGTCACCGGGCTTGTCGAGTCGCTGAATGCCGGCATCCCGATCGTCGCGATCGCTGGCGACACCAACCGGGCGCATTCCTGGAAGAACATGACCCAGGAATGCCGCCAGGTCGAAATCCTCAGGCCCGCGGTCAAGGAGCTGATTCGCATCGAGTTGACGAGCCGCATCCCCGAGCTGGTGCGGCGCGCATTCGCGGTGGCGACCTCGGGGCGGCCAGGGCCGGTGTTGCTCGACGTGCCCGAGGATGTCTGCCACGGCACGCACGATTTCGCGCCCGAGGACTTCGTCGTCGACGAAGCGACGCTGAAAGCGCCGGCGCGGCGCATCCGCCCTGACCATGCCGATATCGAGCGCGCCGCGAGTCTGATTGCAAAATCAGAACGACCTCTGCTGCTGACCGGCGGCGGGATTCACCTGTCCGAAGCCTGGAGCGCGCTCACCCACTTCGCCGAAGCGCAGTCTATTCCGGTCGCGCACACGATGAGCGGCAAGGGCGGCATCGCCTGCACGAACAAGCTGTCGGTGGGTCTGTTCGGCCGCTATTCCCGCATCGCCAACGACCTGATCGCGGCGTCGGATTGCCTGATCGTCGTCGGCTGCAAGCTGGGCGAGATCGCGACCAAGCGCTTCGCCCTGCCGCCTTCCCACATCCCGGTGAT
>PLXO01000191.1:0-1606 GCA_003151425.1 Acetobacteraceae bacterium | reverse complement strand
ACGATGCCGCGCCGCGGCTCAATTCGCGCGACCGGCCGGTGCATATGGCGCGCCTCTGCCGCGAGCTGAACAAGACCCTGCCGGCCGACGCGATCCTGGTCGCCGATGGCGGGTTCGCCGGGCATTGGACCGGGCTGCTCTACGACACAAAGACTCCGGGACGGCATTTCATTCCGGATCGCGGCTTCGCCTCGATCGGCTATGGGCTGCCGGGCGGCATCGGCGCTTGCCTCGCCGCGCCCGACCGACCCGTCGTCGCGATCAGCGGCGATGGCGGGTTCAACATGATGCTCGGCGAGCTCGAGACCGCGCGCCGCGCCGGGTGCGGTCTCACCGTGATCGTCGTCAACAACGCCGCCTCCGGCTATGTCAAGGCGTTGCAGCACGCGATGATGGGCGGGCGCTCCCAGTCGGCCGATCTCAACGAGATGGATTACGCGGCGATCGCCCGCGCGATGGGCTGTGGCGGCATTCGCATCGAAGACCCCGAGGCGTTATCCTCGGCACTTCGGCAGGGCATGGAAGAACGCGACCGCCCGACAGTCATCGACGTCGTCGTCACCCGCGACCCGGCCCAAATGCTCCCCGCTGTCGACAACCGCGCGGTGGAGATCAAGCGAGGTGATCGCGTGGCTTGACACAGGCTGAACCTGCCGTGCAAGGCCATGCATCCGGCGGCGCATGTCAGCTTAAGTCTTCGACGCTGAGCTTCATTCCGTCACCTGCATCCGTTGGAGGCCGTGGCCAGAGTGGCGATTGCTTGGGACGCGTCACACGGTGGCTTCAACGACGCATCGGTAGGTCCCGAATGGTACCAGTGTGTGCCGATGCCGCCGCGCCCGCTCGCGCGCCTCGACCAGCCCGATCGTGTGCACCGGACCCAGGCCCATCTCGCGCGCGGCCCCTTGCCGCATATAGCGCAACGCCCAGTACGCGGCCCCCTTCGGCCCGATGCGCAACGCCAACCCTGCGCCGTCGCCGTAGAGACCGGGCTTAGCCGCCTTGACGAGTGCCGTGACCTTCGCGGGTGGTAGGTTCGCAACCTTCCGTGCTATCCGCCGAACCCCCAAAATGCGACACTGCAGCGCCAGTGGTTTCTTAGGCGACGCCCAAAGACTACCGAATCGCGTCAGGTCACGTGGCATTGAATTTCGGCGAGGGAGATTCCGTCGCGGTCAAGTTCCGTCCAGACTCCCGGGATGACAGACACCTCAGTGATTCGCGAACGGTTCACAGCGGTTGAGCGGGACCTGAACGAACGGTCTCGCCGCCTTCTGGCGGCGGCGGAGGCCAAAACGGCCGGCTACGGTGGGATCACCGCAGTGTCGCGTGCGACGGGAGTCGCACGCAGCACGATTGGCCGAGGGTTGAAAGACCTGGCCACCCCAGGTTCGCTGTCCGGTGATGTTCGACGGGCCGGCGGTGGCGGTCCAACGCTGATCGCGAAAGACCCAACTCTCCTGGAGAACCTGCGCCAATTGGTCGAACCCGCGACGATGGGCGATCCGATGCGGCAACTGATGTGGGTGTCGAAGAGCCACGCGAAACTGGCGGCGGCACTGCGCGAGATGGGCCACAAGAAAGCGGATAGTAGTATCCCAAAATT
>PLXO01000233.1 GCA_003151425.1 Acetobacteraceae bacterium | reverse complement strand
CGGCGATTCGAGTCAGACTCTAAGATCACCATCGAGTTCGACACAGGGTTCACCTCTTCCAACAGTCTGTCTGATGGAACGTTGCTATTTTTAACCATGGACAAATATGAATCCGCGATTGTCAGGTTGGACGATAAGCTGCAGCAACACACGTCTGTGGACGATCGTGTGTTCGTTTTGGACGCGGCAGATATCAATGCCGAGCTGGGGCAGTCAGCAGATATCCAGGACCCCACCTTTCGTTACCAGGTGTTCCTAGCGGCGATCGAGGCCGTGAAAAAAGAGGGACTCCACTGAAGCGTAAACCCATGGCAGGAAACAATGCTCGGAACAACAAACACCATTAGCCCACCATGACGCGCTTCCCCCGCGTGCTGATCACCGGTGGCTCCTCAGGCATCGGCCGTGCGCTCGCCCTGGCGCTGGCAACGCCCGCTGCCACGCTGCACCTGTCCGGCCGGAACGCGACGCGCCTGGAAGCCACCGCGCAGGCCTGCCGCGCGCGCGGCGCCGACGTTCGCACCGCGGTGCTCGACGTGCGCGACGCCGGCGCCATGGCGGCCTGGATCGAATCCGTCGGCCCGCTCGACCTTGTGGTCGCCAACGCGGACGTCTCCGCCGGCGCCGGCGGCAACCTGATCGAGCCGCCCGCACAGATCCGCGCCATCCTGGCCACCAACGTCGACGGCATGCTGAACACCGTGCTGCCGGCGATCGCGGTGATGGCAGCCCAACCGCGCGGGGCTGACGGCATCGCCGGGCGGATCGCCGTCATCGCCTCGATCGCCGGCCTGGTCGCGGTGCCGGGGTCGGCCGCCTACTGCGCCGCCAAGGCCGCGGTGGATGCCTGGACGGTGGCGACGGCGCCGGCGGCACGCGCACAGGGCATCGTGCTGACCAGCGTCTGCCCCGGCTACATCCGCACGGCGATGACGGCGGAGAACCGGTTCCCGATGCCCGGGCTGATGGATGCCGACCGCGCCGCGCGCATCATCCTGCGCGCCGTCGCCGCCGGCCGGGTGCGCGTCGCGTTTCCCTGGTGGATGGCGGCGGCGGCCCGCCTCGCCGCGCTGCTGCCGCCGCGGCTGCTCGCGGCGCTGACGGCGGGACGGCAGGGCAAGCCGCCCGATCCGACGCTATAGTTGTGACCCCAACGTTGGTTGCCCGCTTTGTCGCGGTCATTGCGAATTCGCCACCGGCCGGCGACCGACCCGCCCTGAATGAAACCAGTTGGTTTCGTGTCGGGTATCGGGCGCACCGGTGCGGCTCGTGGCAGAGGAAGGTTCCACGCGGAGATCGCGGAGATCGCGCGGAGAACCGCGGAGAAGGGAAGTCTTGGCGCTTCGCGCGAAGCGCCCGAAACTTTCTCCGCGGTTCTCCGCGGTTCTCCGCGATCTCCGCGTGGAACCTTGCTTGAGCGCCGGTTCCGCACCTGTCGCCCGAGACGCTCTGCATGGACCGGCTGGGTTTCTTGTTAGCGAAGTGAAGCAATCCCCTGCGTGCAGGGGTGCGATATTTCCGGGAGATTGCTTCGCTTCGCTCGCAATGACAGCGTTGGCCGAGCGTCCGAACCGCCAGGATCACGACACGACGGTGCGGCACGTGAGCCCAAGGGATCAAGTCAGGGGATAAAGTCCAAGGGACCGAGTCAGGAGATCCGACATGACAACCGCCTTCAGACCAACGCACCAGACGCCCGGCGTGCATCATCGCAACGTCGGCGAGGTGGTCGTCACCGCGCTGAACGACGGTATGTTCGAGGCCAGCTTCGACTGGCTGACCAACATCGACGCCGCCGATCCGCCCGCGCTGCACCAAGCGAGCTTCCGCGCGATCCCGCCGCGGATCACCGTCAACGCCTTCCTGGCGCAGCTCGGCGAACGCCTGGTGCTGGTGGACAGCGGGTGCGGCGGCGTCATGGGGCCGTCGCTCGGCCGGCTGGCCGACAACCTGGCCGCCATGGGTGTGGCGCCGGCAGCGATCGACACGGTGCTGCTGACGCATCTGCATCCCGATCATGTCGGCGGCCTGGTCGATGCCGCCGGCAAGGCGCTGCTGCCCAATGCCGAGCTGATCGTGCACGAAGCCGAGCCGCCGTTCTGGCAGGACGACGCCGTGCTGGCGCAGGCCTCGGAGGAAGATCGCGGCTTCGTCCTGCTCGCCCGCAGCGTGCTCGACGCCTATCGCGGCCGGGTGCGCACGATCGCCTCGGGCGAGGCGCTGCCCGGCATCACCGCGGTCCCCGCGCCCGGCCACACGCCGGGGCACACCGGCTGGCTGATCGCTTCCGCGGCGGACTCGTTGCTGATCTGGGGCGACATCGTGCACATGCCGGGCGTGCAGTTCGCCCGCCCCGGCGCCGGCATGGGCTTCGACATCGACGGCGCGCAGGCGATCGCGACACGGCAACGGATCATGGACATGGCGGCGACGGACCGGCTGCTGGTGGCCGGCATGCACCTGGATTTTCCCACGTTTGGCCACCTCGCCCGCGCCGGCGACGGCTACGCGTTCATTCCGGAAGTGTGGACGCCGTGAGACGCCCAATGTCCGAGACACGCCACCTGGCCGGTCGAATCAGCGGGCACGTCAGCGGCGAAGCTGGACTCTGATTTTGCGTCGATATTCCCACGGCAAAAGCAGATGCGTGTCTGACGCTTGAAGCCCGCGACAGCGGCGGGTGACCCGGTTTGTGGATTCGGGATCGGACTTCAAACATAGGCCCCTGCGATTGTGAGTTGGTGAGCGTCCGCTGCGAGTCAGGAGGCTCAGGAATCGCGACCGAGCCGTCGCCGACGGATGCTCACCCGCTGTCTGCTCACCCGCTGTCTTGCCGTCGCGGCGCAGGGGCGTATGCTCCTCCCCCGGCAAGAGCGCCGGAACGTTCAGGGAGTGGTCAATGCGCAAGAACCGCCTTCGCGAACTCATCGGTGCGGGGCAACCGACGCTCGGAACGCATCTGCTGTCGTCATGGCCGACAGTCGTCGAACTGGTTGGCCACACCGGCCTTTACGACTACATCGAGTTCAGCGCGGAATACGCGCCGTTCGATCTGCACGAACTTGATAATCTTGGCCGAGCGCTCGAGCTCGTGAACCTCGCCGGCATGATAAAGGTCGAGCAGACCCAGTGGACGCATCAGGCGATGCGGGCGATCGGCTCCGGATTCCAAAGTGTGCTGTTCGCCGACGTTCGCACGGTCGCCGATGCGGTTGCCTGCGTGCGGGCGGTGCGCGCGGAATCGCCGGCCACGGGCGGGTTGCTCGGTGTTGGCATGCGTCGCGACGTCGGAGGCGTCGGCGAAGTCGGCACCCTCGCCTACGTCAAGGCACTCGAAGAGGTAATTGTCACGATCATGGTCGAGAAGCGGGAGTGCGTGGAGGATCTCGAAGCGATTCTCTCAACCAAGGGCATCGATATGGTGCAGTTCGGTCCCGCCGATTACGCCATGAGTATCGGGCTCGCCGGCCAGTGGACGCACCCCGACGTGGTGAAAGCCGAGCGACTCACCATTGAGACGGCGTTGAAGAAGGGTATCCATCCGCGCGTGGAGATCGAGCAACCCTCGCAGGCCGCACGCTATCTCGAGATGGGCCTGAAGCACTTCTGTATGGGCTGGGATGTCGGCATCCTGCATGGATGGTGGCGCACGAACGGCGAGCAGATTCGCAAGGATCTTGGCGGCGGTGGTCCTCGATAGGGCGCCGGCTCCTCGCATGATGCCACCTGGTCCGTCGCGGGGCCGGAATGACTGTCGAGAGCAGGATCACCACGACCCAAGGCAGCCGGGGGGTCCACAGTTCGTGCGGATAACCAGCAATTCTCGTTTTGGGTCGGGCGGTACGGTCTTTCAACGTCATGGCCGGACTTGTTNNGGCCAAAATGAGAATTGCTGGCGGATAACCAGGCTCCTAGGACTCGCGGCAGACCGGCCGAACGCGTCGCACAAGGTGACGCCGGGTCAAACGCGGATTATCGTCTCTACAAACCAATAATGACGCGGCGCCTCTGCCCCGCGCTTCGAGCCATCCTAATGTTCCGCCGCGATGGTCGCCGGCACCGCATCCGCAGGCGTCGCGTCAAGCTGTAACATCGCGAAGAAGTGGCGTCAGGACACTGCCAATCAGGCGACCGGCTACCCGGGGTCTGTGTAGCAGGATTTATCCTTGCAGCCGGCTCGAACCTGCTGCACGGCACTTGTAAGCCTCGGCATCTCCGCAGATACGTGATGCATGCCGCCTGAAACGACCATGACCCGCCTCGGCCTGCGCCTGACGCCGAGCGGACATCTGGTGACGGAGCCCACCGACGACGCACCAGAAGTCGACCACGCCACGGCCGCGCGTCTGGCCGACGCCTTTGCGCGCGGCACCGGCCATGGCCTGCTGCAACTTGGCGCCGGGGAAGTCGGCCACCTCCTGCCGCCCGCCTTCGTTTGGTGGCGCGCGTTCGCGGCGCGCTACGTGGCGGCGCTGTGCCTGCATGCCCCGGGCGCGGCGCCAGATGCCGCGCTGCCGGCGATCCCGCCGCCGGACGCCGGTGAGCGCGCCTCTTTGGTGCTGACCGCGCCGATGATGCCTGGCGCCGAGTATCTCACGTCGGACGTGCTGCTCGCGCTGTGGCAGGCAACCGAGGCCGCTTGCACCGCCGCCCTGACCGCCGGTCAGACCGACCTGCAAACGTTCCTGAAACATCTCAACCCCGCCTGGAACCTGGTCGGCCGGGTGCATTTCAACCTGGCGGAAAACCGGCGTGACGCCGACGCGCCGTTCGCCTTCATGGCCACCTACACGACGCGGCTGTCGGCCCAGGCGAAGGCGCAGCACCTGCCGCTGGGGCAGGCATTGCGCGAATACGCCGGAGCGGCCAACCGCGGGCGGCTGCTGGCGCTGCTGCTGCCGGTGCAGCGCGCGGCGGAGGGCTGCGCGTGGCTGAAGCCGATGGTCGACGGCGGAGAAATCTTTCATCCGTTACGCTGGACGCCGCAGGATGCGTCACGCTTTCTCGCCAGCGCGCCGGCCCTGGAGGCCGCCGGCGTGGTCGTGCGCATGCCGGCCCAGTGGCGCGCCAGCCGGCCGGCCCGCCCGCAGGTCAGCGGCACGGTGGGCGCGCAGCGGCCGTCCGCGGTGGGCCTCGACGGGATGCTGGATTTCCGCATGTCCGTCACGCTCAACGGCGAGGTGTTGTCGGACAAGGAAGTGAACTCATTGCTTGCGGGCACCGAGTCGCTGGTGTTGCTGCGCGGCCAATGGGTGGAGGTGGACCGCGCGCGCATGGAGCGTGCCATGCGGCAGTTCCGCGAGGCGGAAGACCTGGCGGCACGCAACGGCCTAAGTTTTGCGGACGCGATGCGGATGCTGGCCGGTGCCGCGGTCACCACCGACGCGACCGAGGCCGCCAGTCCCGACTGGGCGCAGGTGACCGCCGGGCCGTGGCTTGCCGAGACGTTGCAGGCGCTGCGCGCACCCGACGGCGCCGGGGTCGATCCAGGGCCGGCGCTGCACGGCACGCTGCGGCCGTACCAACTGGCCGGCGTGCAGTGGCTGCATCTGCTGTCGGGCCTCGGGCTGGGCGCCTGTCTGGCCGACGACATGGGCCTCGGCAAGACGATTCAGGTGCTGTCCCTGCTGCTCCTCGAACGGCGTCGCAACAAGGGCGCGCCGGCCAGGAACACAGCGGGGCGGCCCAGTCTGCTGGTCGCACCGGCGTCGTTGCTCGCGAACTGGTCGGCGGAGATCGAGAAATTCGCCCCGGAACTGCGCACCCTGATCGTGCATCCTTCCGCGATGACGCCAGCGCAGGTCGAGGAGTTTTCCCCCGCGCAAACGACCGGCCTGGACCTGGCGATCACCAGCTACGGGTCGTTGCTGCGCATCCCCGCGCTGGCGGAGACGGACTGGCGCTTCGCCATCCTGGACGAGGCGCAGGCGATCAAGAATCCGGGTGCGAAACAGACTCGCGCCGCCAAGGCACTGAAGGCGCAGGCCCGCATCGCGCTGACCGGCACGCCGGTGGAGAACCACCTCGGCGACCTGTGGTCGATCTTCGATTTCGTCAATCCGGGACTGCTGGGATCGGCGAAGCAGTTTTCCCGTTACGCCAAGGGGCTGGCCGATCGCACCGAGAATCCGTACGGACCGCTGCGCGAGCTGGTGCGGCCCTACATCCTGCGGCGGATGAAGACCGACAAAACGATCATCGCCGATCTGCCGGACAAGACCGAGGTGAAGGCGCATTGCGGCCTAACCCGGAAGCAGGCGGCGCTGTACGAACAGGCGGTGCGGGAGCTGGAAAAAACGCTGGAGGAGACTGACGGAATTCAGCGCAAGGGCCTCGTGCTGGCGATGTTGATGCGGTTCAAGCAGATCTGCAACCATCCGTCCCAATGGCTGGGCGACAACGTCTGGGCCGAGGAGGACAGCGGCAAGCTGGCGCGCCTGCGCGAGATCGCCGAGGTGGTGGCGGCGCGCCAGGAGAAGATGCTGGTGTTCACCCAGTTCCGCGAGATGACCGCGCCGCTGGCTGGGTTCCTGGGCGGAGTATTCGGCCGGCCCGGGCTGGTACTGCACGGCGAGACCGCGGTGCGCAACCGCCGCGACCTGGTTCAACGCTTTCAGGAAGACGAGACGGTGCCGTTCTTCGTGCTGTCGCTGAAGGCGGGCGGGTCGGGGCTGACGCTGACGGCGGCCTCGCATGTGGTGCATTTCGACCGCTGGTGGAATCCCGCGGTGGAGAATCAGGCCACCGACCGCGCCTTCCGCATTGGACAAAAGAAGAACGTGCTGGTGCACAAGTTCATTTGCCGCGGCACTGTGGAAGAGAAGATCGATCGCTTGATCGAATCGAAGCGAAGCCTGTCTGATGAGCTGCTGGCGGCGGGCGGAGAGATCAACCTGACCGAGCTGAGAGACGATGAACTGCTGCAACTGGTCGCGCTGGATCTGAACGCGGCGATGAGGGATTGAGGGCTACGGGGGCTGAGGGCAATTGCATATTCCCTGTCATTGCGAGCGAAGCGAAGCAATCCCCCGAAGGATGCGCACCGGCCGGGGGCTTGCTTCGTCGCTTCGCTCCTCGCAATGACAGGGCCGGCGCCCTATGCGACCGCGCTGCTGTAGAGACTGGGGATTGTAGGAGCTGGGGGCCATGTCGTACTATAACTCGCGCTACAACTCGCGTTACGACGATCGGTGGCCGGCTTACGTTCCGGTAGCGGAGCGACGCCGCAAGGCGGCCCTCGCCATGGAAAAGCTGCGCAAGAAGGGCCACAAGGTCGCCCCGGTGAAGATCGGGGGTCGCGCCATTACCACCACGTTCTGGGGCAAGACGTGGTGCGACAACCTGGAGCGGTATAGCGACTACGCGAGCCGCATCGAGCGTGGCCGCACCTATGTGCGCAACGGCTCGGTGGTGGACCTGCAGATCGCGCCGCGCGAGGTGACGGCGGTGGTCAGCGGCTCGGAGCTTTACAAGGTCAAGGTCAGCATCAACGAGGTGGGTGCGAAGCTGTGGGCATCGATCTGCAAGGATTGCGCCGGCGGGATTGATTCCCTTGTCGAACTGTTGCAGGGCCGCTTCGCCAAGGGCGTGATGGAGCGCATCTGCCGCCAGGGCGACGGATTGTTCCCCAAACCGGCGGAGATTCATTTCTCTTGCAGTTGTCCGGACCACGCGTCGATGTGCAAGCATGTGGCGGCGGTGCTGTACGGCGTCGGTGCGCGGCTGGACGAGCAGCCGGAGCTGCTGTTCCGGCTGCGCGCGGTAGATGAGACGGACCTGCTGGCGCGGCTCGACACGGCGCTGCCGTTGGCGAAGGGCGTGCCGGAAGCGGGCAAAGTGCTGGCGGACGACGATCTGTCCGCGCTGTTCGGATTGGATATGGATACGGCGAAGCCGGCGGTCGCGGCAGGTGACGGCAACCCAACGGCACCGCGCAAGCCTGACCGAAGCAGCAAGCCTGACGGAGCCAGCAAGCTTGACCGAACCAGCAAGCCTGACGGAGCCACCAAGCCTGACCGAAGCAGCAAGCCCAACGGAGCCAGCAAGCTTGACCGAACCAGCAAGCCTGCTCAGCCGGAGCCATCCGCCGCCGGACCACAGGGGTCGGCGCCGAAGAGCGTTCGTCTGTCCACGCGGACCGCGACCATCCCGCCGACCGCAACGGCACGGAAGGGCAATGATTCGCCCTCGCAGACCGTGGCCGCCGCGACCGTTCCGCCGACCGCGGCGGCGAGGAAGAGCAATCGTCCGCCAACGCAGACGCCAGCCGCGATCAGAGCCGCGGTCAAGCGAACCACTGCCGGCGTGGCGCCGCCACGGCGGCGCGTGCGACCGACGGCAACGTGAGCGGGCCAGCAGTTCTCAGTCTGGCACAACAACATCGCCCCACCGTCATGGCCGGCCCACCGGGCAGCAATTCTCATTTTGGCCCA
>PLXO01000094.1 GCA_003151425.1 Acetobacteraceae bacterium | reverse complement strand
CGGAACAAGTCCGGCCATGACGATAGGGCGGGGGAATCGGGGTGCCCGACGCGGGGGTGGCTGGGTGGGAGGCGCGGTGCCGCGACGGATGGCCGGAACAAGTCCGGCCATGACGATAGGGCGCATGACGATAGGGCGTGCGAACGGGGGCGAGGCGCCAGCGCCGATTACCGTCGGAGGGCCTTCGTCCGATGGCGCGTTATTGCCAGCGCTGCAGCCGCGCCGCGGCCTCGCGCATGTCCGCCTCCGGTCCGCAATAGCTGAAGCGCAGGAAGTGGTTGCCGCGGGCGCGGTCGAAGTCGACGCCAGGCGTCGCGGCGATCCCGGTCTCGGCGAGCATGCGGGCGCAGAAGGCGACGCTGTCGTTGGACCGGTCGGCGATGTCGGCAAGCAGGTAGAATGCCCCCTCGGCGGGCGACAAGCGCGAAAACCCGGCTGCCGGCAACGCGTGCAGCAGGTGCGCGCGCGACCGGCGATAGCGCGCGACATTGTCCGCCAGCTCGGCGTGGCAGTCGAACGCGGCCTCGGCGGCGATTTGAGAGATGTGCGGCGCGCTGATGAATAGGTTCTGCGCCAGGCACTCGACCGGGCGGATCAGGTCCTCGGGCAGCAGCAGCCAGCCGATCCGCCAGCCGGTCATGGAGAAGTACTTCGAGAAACTGTTCACCACCACGGCATGCGGGCTGAACGACGCGGCGCTGGCAAACGGGGTGTCGTAGTTCAGCCCGTGATAGATCTCGTCGCTGATCAGCCGCACGCCGGCGGCGTCGCACCAGGCGGCGATGGCAGCGAGTTCCTCGGGATGCAGCATCGTGCCGGCGGGATTGCACGGGCTGGCAACGATCAACCCGTCGGGCGGCGGGTCGAGCCGCTCCAGCATCGCGACGCTGGGCTGGAAGCGCGTGTCGGGCCCGGCCTCCAGGATTACCGGCTGGATGCCGAGCGCGGTCAGGATGTTGACATACGGCGGGTAGAACGGCGCGGTCAGCGCGACGCGGTCGCCGGGGTCGAAGGCGGCCAGGAAGGCCAGCGGAAACCCGCCGGACGCCCCCACCGTCACCGCCACGCGCGCCTCCGGCACCGTCAGGCCATACCAATCGTGGTAGTGCGCCGCGATGCGCGCCCGCAGCGAGCGGCGGCCGAGTGCCTCGGTGTAGCCGAGGGGCTCGCCCGAGCGCAGTGCGGCGGCGACCGCGGCGATGGCGCCGGCGGGGGCACCGGTGCCGGGCTGACCGACCTCCATGCGGATCACGTGCGGCGCGCCGGGCGGCAGGGCGGCGGCGCGCGCGTTGGCGGCGGCGATGACGTCCATCACCAGGAAGGGCGGCGCGGCGGCGCCCTTGCCGACCTTCAGCGGCATCAGTTGCTGCTGCCGGTCGCCAACCCGGCGCCGCGCGGATCGGTGGCCCAGCGGCAGCTTGAATCGCCGCCGGGCAGGTACCCGCTGCAGGTGCCGACATTGACCCGGCCGGGATCCGACACCGGCACGGCCATGGCCTGCCCGGTGCGCAACGCATTATACAGGGCCACTGCGACGCCGGTTCCGGCCGCCACTTGGCCGGAGCCGGCGACCGCGGCGCGGAATTTGTGAGTCGGCTCGTTCCAGGCGATGCCCGCGGCAAGCTCCGGCGGCGGCATGGCAGCGGGCGAAGCGGCCAGCAGCAGTCCCGTGCCGGGCAGCACGCGCCCGGTGCCGAACAGGTTGCCCATGGTCAGCGCGCAGGCGACTGCGTTGCCGTCGTGATCCACCGTGATGAACGAGGTGGAGGCCGGAAGCAGCGGCAAATTGGCCGCAGGCAGGTCGGCGGCGAGCAGCGCCTTGGGATCGCCCCCGCCGGCTCGCCAGCGGGCGACCACCGCGTCGGCCCGCGCCTGAGCCGGCGCCGCCCCGGCCGGGTCGTGCTCCAGCACCTGGAACGCCGCGGCGGCGGCAAGACCGCCATCGGCCGGCGGCGGCAGGAAGGCCAGCGTGTCGTTGCGGTAGGTAAGCGAGATCGGAGTCGCCAGGCGTGGCAGCGCGTCGTGCAGGTCTGCCATGGTCAGCAGTCCGCCCGCCGCAACACTGGCGTCGACGATGCGGTGCGCCAAGGCCCCCTGGTAAAAGTCGCCGACGCCGACGGTGCGAAACTGCGCCAGCGTCGTGGCGAGGGCCGGCTGCACAAGGGACTGCCCCTCGGCCAGCGGCGCCCCGGCCCGGCCGAATATATCGGCCGCAGCGGGATCAGCGAGCAGCGGGCCGCCGACCACGGCCATGTCCTGCGCCAATGCCCGCGAAACCGGTGTGCCGAAGCGTGCCATCTGCTCGGCGGGCACGATCAGCGACTCGAACGGCAGGTGGCCATAGCGCACATGCAGCAAATACAGGCCGCGGGCCGCCATCGGGACCGCGGCGGGGCGATCGGCGTTCGGGCCGCCGGACGCCGCGGTCGGGGCGAACATGACCGCTTCGGGGACGCCTGCGTTGACCGATTTGCTGCCGGGGGAGAACGCCACGCACCCGCCGCCGCCGCCGAGCCCGGCACGCGAGGGCAGGGTGACGGACAAGGCGAAAGCGAGTGCGACCGCGGCGTCGGCCGCATTGCCGCCTTGCGACAGGACGTCACGCGCGATCAACGCGGCGCGCGGCTCGTCCGCCGCCACCCCGCCCAGGAAGCCTTTGACGTAGCCGGGCTGGCCTTCCGCGGGGCCGGACGGGCCGAGCACCTTGTCCTTGACACTGTTCATGGTATCGCAGCCCGATACCAGCAGCGACGCGGCAAGCAGGGCCCGGGGTAGAAGACCAGATGGCAGACGACGGGGGGGCAAAAGACGGGGGGAGAGAAGACGAGAGGGCATAAGACGCGCTAGATTGCCGCGCATGCCGATGTGCGCCTCCGCCGCCTGCCGCCTCCGCACTGTTGCCGATCCCTCGCCCTGGGCGGTCAGCCTGAGTCTCAAGCCGGACCGCACTATTCTTGCTCCGGCCCGTGCCATAGACGGCTTCGCCAGCACCGGCAACAGTCGTAGCGTCTTGCAGGAAAGCGACCCGACATGCGCGACCTTGTGACCATGATGCGTCGGGCCGTCGCGGCTATCGTCGGGCTCACCCTTCCCTTGGGCATGGCGGCGCTGCTGATCCTGCCGCCGCTGGTTGGCCTTGCGTCCGCCGACGAGTTCTCCCCGGCGCAACGGGCCGAGATCGTCCGCATCCTGCGCGAGGCGATGAAGCAGGACCCGTCGATCCTGCGCGACGCGGTGGACGCGTTGAAGGATGACGATACGCACCGCGAGGCGGACGCGGCGCGGGCGGCCATCGTGGCGCATCGCGACGCCATGGTGACGCCGGCGGATCCGGTGGCCGGCAACCCAAAGGGCGCGGTCACCATCGTCGAGTTCTATGATACGCGCTGTCCGTACTGCCGCGCCATGGAGCCGACGATGGCTCGGCTGCTGACCCAGGACCACGACGTGCGCCTGGTCTACAAGGACCTGCCGGTCCTGGGGCCGGCAAGCGTGCTGGCCGCGCACGCGCTGCTCGCGGCGCAGCAGCAGAACGGCTACGACCGGTTGCGGACGGCGCTGATGCAGGCGCCCCCCGACTATACCAAGGAGCAGATCCTGGCGATCGCCCGCAAGTTTGGCCTGGATGGCGCGCGGCTGTCGCATGACATGGACAGCGCCGCGATCGATGCGCGGCTCGATGCCAACGTGCAGCTTGCCAAGGCGCTGGCACTCGACGGTACGCCGGCGCTGGTGATCGGCGATACCCTGGTGCCGGGGGCGATTGAGCTTGCCGAGTTGGAGAAGGCGGTCGCGACGGCACGCGCTGCGCGGTAGGGGCGGCCAGGTCGCATGAACGAACGAGGTCAGGGCTCTGTGCTGAAACCCGCCAGGGGCTTTGCCTGCTGGACCTCGACACGGAGCTGCCCGGCGAGCGGGACACCGGACCGGATGCGGCGCCGTGCACCACTAACGGTTGAGGCAAGTCGATGGCAATCGAGTCGATCAAATACAAAGACTACGTGTTGATGGTGCGGCAGATCGGGCCGCACTGGGACGTGGTTATCAAGCCAACGTGGTATCCGCAGGTCCTGAGCAAAGTGGGCGCAGCCGAGACCCGTGACGCGGCCATAAGGGCAGCCAAGGCCATCGTGGATCAATCCCCGCGTCGCCCAAGTTGATTTCGGCTGTGGGGCGGCGAACGACAATATCGCCTTTTCTGGCGCCGCGGCATCCGCGCCAGCCGCCCCGCTTAAGGCGGACCAGGATCGAGCTGGCACGCCGCGTCCGAGCGCCGCGACACCTCATTGTCTACCGAGCGGCGGTCGATGGCGTCGTCGAGGTTCTCGGCCTGGTTCAACGCCGATTGGTGTTGTCCCGCGCGGCGAGGAAAGCCGTCAGGGACGCCGGAATAGCCTGAACGCCGAATGCTGCGTCGCGGTGCGCGAAACCGATCGCGTGGCAGGCCTCTGCCGAATGTCGATTGATGGCGCATGCGTTCTGCGGCACAGTCGGTCGGAGAACTTGCCCGGGAATCCAATGGCGCATCCCAATTCTTCCAATTCCTGTCGTGTCTTGATGGTCTATCCGCGCTTCAGCGCAGCGACGTTCTGGAATTTCTCGGTCGCGTGCGAACTGGTCGGCGCCCGCTATCCGGCGGCGCCGCTTGGCCTGATCACGCTCGCCGCCACGTTGCCGCCGAGCTGGGACATCCGGCTGGTCAACCGCAACACCGAGGAACTGACCGAGGCGGACCTCGCCTGGGCCGACATCGTGATGACAGGCGGGATGCTGGCGCAGCAGGTGGACACGCTGGAATTGATCGAACTCTGTCACGCGCATGGCAAACCGGTGGTCGTCGGCGGGCCGGACCCAACATCGAGCCCGCATGTTTATGCCGCGGCGGACTTCCGGGTGCTCGGCGAGGTCGAAGGCATCATCGACGAATTCATCGCCGCCGTGGACGCGGGCGAGCGGTCCGGATGCTTCACCGCGCCGAAATTCACCATCGACGTGACCAAGACGCCGATTCCGCGCTTCGATCTGCTCAAATTCGACCACTATCTCTATATCGGCGTGCAGTATTCGCGCGGCTGTCCGTTTACCTGCGAATTCTGCGACATCATTGAACTGTACGGCCGTGTGCCGCGCGCCAAGACGACGCCGCAGATGCTCGCCGAGCTGGAAGCTCTTTATCAGCTTGGCTATCGCGGCCACGTCGATTTCGTCGACGACAACCTGATCGGCAACAAGAAGGCGCTAAAGATATTCCTGCCGGAGCTCGCGGCTTGGCTCAAGGCGCGCGATTATCCGTTCGAGTTCTCGACCGAGGCCTCGATCAACATGGCCGACGACGACGAACTGCTGCGACTGATGCGGGAGGCGAATTTCTTCACCGTCTTCGTCGGCATCGAAAGCCCCGACCCGAAGACCCTGGTCCACACCAAGAAGAAGCAAAACACCCGGCGTAATCTGGCCGAGAGCGTGCACAGGATCTATCGCGCTGGCATGTTCGTGACTGCGGGTTTCATCGTCGGGTTCGACAGCGAGGAGGTTTCGATCGCCGACGCGATGGCGGACTTCATCGAGGAATCAGCCATTCCCGTCTGCATGGTGGGGCTGCTCTATGCGCTGCCGAATACCCAGCTCACGCGGCGACTGGCTGTCGCTGGTCGGCTGCATTCGGACTTCGACGTGGCGACGCCGGAACTCAGCGACCAGTGCACCGCGACACTGAATTTCGACACGCTGCGTCCGCTTCGCGACATCCTGCGCGACTATCGGCGCATCCTGGCGCGGGTCTACGATCCGTCGGCGTTCGCCGACCGTCTGGAGCGGCTTTCCGCCATGCTCGACCGCTCTGGCAGGCCGCGCGATCTGCACGAGGGCGACATACGGCGCAAGGTGGCGTCGATCGAAATGGTGCACAAGATTATCGGCCGGCTGCCCGAGGCGCGCGAGCAGTTCTGGCAGACCTTTGTCAAATGCGCCAAGTCGAACCCGGCGGCGTTGCGCTATATCGTGATCCTGATGGCGTTCTATCTGCATCTCGGGCCATTCGCGCGCAAAGTGATCGCGACGATCGACGCCAAGGTTGCGGAACTCGAACTTGCAGCGGCGGCAGGCGGTGCACCCGTCGCCGAGGCGGTCGCGTTTGCGGATCTGGAGAGGGCAGCCGCAACGGCGCGCGCGGCGGGGTAGGGAAGGGTGGGAGCGGTGGCCAGGAGAGGGGTTGCGATTCAAAGCGACCGACATGATCTCCGAGGCCGGTCGGGCCGGTTGAGGACCGGGCATCACGAATACTGAGGGTGGCGGGGGTCCGGCGACGGTTGATTTCCGCGTTGAATATCAGCCTTGGCCCGCAGACGAAGAGTTTCCGCTGACGCCGCAGGAGGCTTGGTATGTCATGCAGGGCTATGCCGTGCGCCCCGCACGCCGGGTCTCGCTGGACGCGTTTCTGGAGCTGCCCGGACAACTGGAACTAAGCGACGGATATATCATGCTGCGGCAGACCTGACCCATGCCGAACGAGGACGGTGCAGCCGCGGACGGCGACGACCCTCTAGGAAATCCCTGCCGGGGCTTCAGTTCCGCCGGTTGCATCGAGGTGTCGCCATGACGACGACACTGACAGACGACCTCGTGCTCGCGCGCTTTCGCAAGGCACTGGACGAAGTTTACGGGGCCCAGAAAATCGAGCGCGTGGTGCTGTTCGGCTCCCGCGCGCGTGGCGACGCACGACCGGATTCCGACTACGATGTTGCTGTCTTCCTCAATGATCCCGGCGAGCTTTGGGACGATCTGGGCAACCTGTCTCACATCACCACGGCCATCCTCAACGACACTGGCGTGGTGATCTCGGCCAAGCCGTTTCCCGCGGGCGGTTACCGCGAGCTGTCCCCGCTCATGCGCGAGATACGCACCGGCGGGCTTGACCTGTGACGCCGGAAGCCGCGCGGTTTCTCGCCAAGGCACGCGAGTGCCTCGCGGACGCCGTGCTGTATCAGCTACTTGTGCCACGCATCGCTGGGCGTGAAGCATACCTCGCTGCTTTTCACGCCGCCGAGGCACTGTTCTACGAACGCACCGGCAACATTGCCAAGACACACCGCGGTGTCGGCGCAAGATAGAAATGTCACCCTGCGCGCGCAGTTCGCCCGCATTGCCAAAGACCAGCCGCGCATCAATCAACCCGTGTCCGAGTTTCTGGACCGCGCTTACGAGCTGAAGTCCCTCGCCGACTACGGCACCGGAACCTAGGCCACCATCTCCTTCGTGACCGCGACGTCTGCCATCGAAACCGCCACTCGCTTTGTCGATTGTATCGCCAGTCTGATCGGGGAAGGTTGATCTATCTGGTGCCGCAAGTGCTCGACGACATCATCGAGGCAGCCGTATTCGTCCGCATTGAGAACCGCTGTCGGATGAGGGCCATTGTTGACAGATCGGGATTACGAGCGATACGATAGATAGCCAGCCAAACCTCGGAAACAGCGTCAGGCTAAGGGGAAGATGCCGGGATGGCACCACACACGCAGCGCGTTCCCGGACGACGTTGGACCATAGGGCTGCTGCTTGGCGTCGGCATTTTGATCAACTACATCGACCGGATCAATCTCTCGGTCGCGGCGCCGCAGTTGCAGGTGGACTTCCATCTCTCCCCCGAGGAGCTCGGCCTCCTGTTCAGCGCGTTCTTCTGGTCCTACTCGCTTCTCCAGGTGCCAGGAGGCATGTTGCTCGATCGGTTCGGGGTGAAACCGGTCGGGCGCTGGGGTGCCTTTCTCTGGGCCATGGCATCCGCCATCACCGCTATCTCCAGCGGCTTTGCCGGTATTTTCGCGGCACGGGTGCTGCTGGGCGTCGCCGAGGCGCCCGCCTTTCCGGTGAGCCAGAAAGCCACCGGCTACTGGTTCCCTCGCAACGAGCGCTCCCGCTCGACGGCCATCTTCGACTCCGCGGCCAAGTTCTCCAACGTCATCGGCGTGCCGCTTGTGGCCTTCGCCATCGTCAACCTTGGCTGGCGCTGGGGCTTTGGCATCACGGCGGCCCTGAGTTTCGCCTACTTCGTGGCCTATTGGGCGATCTATCGCGACCCAAGCGAAGACAAGCGGCTGACCAAGACCGAACATGACTACATCGTCACCGGAGGAGGGACGCCTGAAGGCGTTCCCGTCGGTGGCGGCAATGCCATGCTCGGATACCTGTTGCGAAACCGGAAGGTATGGGGTCTGACTATCGGCTTCTCGGCCTACGGCTATTCGTTCTACCTGTTCCTCACGTGGCTGCCCGGCTACCTGGTGCAGACGCTGCACATGAGCATCCTGAAATCGGCGGGCTACACGACCATTCCTTGGATATTCGCGAGTCTTTCCGACCTGCTGATCGGCGGCTTCCTGGTCGATCATCTGATTGCGCGCGGCCACGACGAGACGAAGGTGCGTAAGGCGGTGCTCGTCGCCGGCATGCTGCTGGGTCTGACGGTATTCGGCGCCGTGACTACCACCGATCCCGTGTGGGCCATCACGTGGATCACCATCGCACTGACTGGCCTGTCGGCTGCCGCGCCGGTCGGCTCGTCCATTGTATCGCTGATCGCACCGCGGGGCGGCACCGGCACGATCGGCGGCATCGTCAACTTCACCAACAACCTGATGGGTGTCGCGGCGCCGGTGATCACCGGCTTCATCGTCGGCCTGACCCAGTCCTTCGCGGGTGCGTTCCTGGTCGCGGGCATCGTGCTGCTGGTCGGCATCTTTTCCTACGTAGTGATCCTCGGTCGCATCGAGCCGATCCCCGAGCCCGCGAGCCCAACCCGCGCCGCGCCTGGATGATGGGAATATCAGGTCATGGCAAGCGATTTGCTGATTCGCGGCGCCCGCATCATCGACGGGACCGGCGCGCCCTGGTTCGTCGGCGACGCCCACATCCGCGATGGACGCATAACGTCGGTCGCCCCGTCGCTCCCGGTCGATGACGCCGACATTCTCGACGCAGACGGGCGCTATCTGGCGCCCGGCTTCATCGATGCGCATTGCCACGACGACCTGATTTGTCTGCGCGAGCCCGAGCGTATCGAAAAGGCGGTCCAAGGTGTGACGACGCTTGTTGTGGGCAATTGCAGCTTTTCCCTGTACCCGACCACGCCGCGATCAGCGGAGTTGCTCAGGCAGCATTTCTCGGGGCTGCTCGGGGAATTGTCGGCCGACGAAGTCTTCGACAGCTTCGCAGCCTACCGGAATGAACTGCACGGGCGAGGCACCGCGCTCAACCTGGTTTCGCTGGTCGGACACGCGGCGCTGCGCCTCGCCGTGATGGGATACGAACGCCGTCCCGCCACGCCGGCGGAGCGCACCACCATGCAGGCGATGCTCGCCCGTCAACTGGCCGACGGCGCGGCGGGGTTGTCGCTCGGCCTGGTGTATCCGCCAAGCGCCTATGCCGACGAAGCGGAGTTGGTGGCACTCGCCGAGACCGTGAAGGCGCAGGGCAAGATCCTGGCCGCGCATATTCGCAGCTACGAGGCTGGACTGATCGCGTCAATGGATGAGTTTCTCGGCATCCTTCGGGCGGCGAACGCAGCCGGTCTGCTCTCGCATCTGCAATCCGCCGGGCGGCCGAACTGGGGCAACGTTCCAAAAGCGATCAAACGGCTGGAGGCCGCGCGCCAGGACGGCGTGGATGTGAGTTTCGACATGTATCCCTATCTGGCTGGCAGCAGCTACGTGCTGCAGCTCCTGCCGCCGGAGGCGCAGGAAGGCGGCCTCGAGGCGTTGCTGGCGCAGTTGCGTGATCCGGCAGGCCGCGAAGCCTTGCGCCGCGCGGTGGAGGAAGGCAGCCCCGACCCGCATGCCGCGCAATCCAAGATTGTGCTGATCGGCTGGGGAAATGTGCGCGTATCCGGTACCAGCAACCCGGATCTCAAGCGCTTCGAGGGGAAGTCGATGACGGATGCGGCGGCCGAGGAAGGGATCGCGCCGTTCGACCTGATGGTGCGGTTCATCGAGGAGGATGCCGGACAGACCGCTATCGTCATGTTCCAGCTCGATGATGACGATCTGCGCGCCGCGTGCACCCACCGCCTGCACATGGTCGGATCTGACGGCATGCCGCGGCCCGGCACCAAGCCGCATCCGCGCGCCTACGGCGCGTTCCCGCGCGTCGCTGGGCGGCTCAGGCGCGAGCAGGGTTGGTTTCCGCTGGAGGACGCGGTGCGGCGCATGACATCGGTCGCAGCGCAACGTTTCAGTCTGAGTGACCGCGGCTTGGTGCGGCCGGGCATGGCGGCCGACTTGGTGTTGTTCGACGAAGGTATCGACGACCGTTCCACATTCGATTCGCCGACCGAACTCGCCACCGGTGTGCAGCACGTCTGGGTGGCGGGCGAAGCGATCGTGGCGGACGGACGCATCACCGGCCGACGCCCGGGGCGCGTGCTCGGCCACTGACCGAACCGGAGAAATCATGCGCAAGGCAATCATGGTGGAAGGGGCGGCCAAGGCTGCGGGGCACTACTCTCATGCGGTTATCGCCAACGGGTTCGTTTACGTTTCGGGTCAGGGACCCGCGGACCCTGTAACGAGCATCGTGCCGGACGGCTTCGCTGCCCAGGTGCGCCAGACCTTCCGCAATGTCCAGATCATCCTGCAAGGCGCCGGTGCGGACCTCAAGGACGCGGTGAAGGTGAATGCGTATCTCAGCGACGTGACCCGGTTTCATGAATTCAATGCGATCTACCAGGAGTTTCTCCCCAGCCCTCCACCCGCCCGCACCACTGTCGGTAGCCAGCTTGTCGGCATCCAGGTGGAGATCGATTGCATCGCGGTCCTGCCGACCTGACAAGGAGCTACAGATGCGCGTCGATGAATTGGAAACCCCCGCTCCCGTGATTGATTTGGATCGGGTAGAGCACAATCTGGCGAAGATGCAGGCCTATTGCGACAGCTACAAACTTCGTCTCCGACCACATATCAAGACGCACAAGATGCCTGCCTTCGCACACCGGCAGGTGGAGCTCGGTGCCTGCGGGATCACCTGCCAGAAGCTCGGCGAGGCCGAGGTGATGGTCGATGCCGGGCTGGACGACATCCTGATCACCTACCCGCTCATCGGCCCCGCCAAGGCCCTGCACCTTGCCGCGCTGGCGCGCCGCGCAAGGATGAGCGTCGCCGTCGACAACCCGCTCGCGCTGGAGACCGTCGCCCACGCCGCGCGCGAGGCCGGCTGCACCATCGGCGTGCTGGTGGAGTTCGACAGCGGCAACAAACGGACCGGCGTCGTCTCGGTCGATCAGGCGCTGGATCTCGCGCGCCGCGCCGGGGCAGCGGAGGGATTGCGTTTCCAGGGCCTTATGACGTACCCAAGCACGGTCGCGACCGTGGCGTTCGTGGCCGAAGCGAAGCGCCACTTCGCCGATGCCGGGGTAGCCATTTCTGTTGTCTCTGGCGGCGGCACGCCCAATGCCTGGCATGCGCATGAAGTCGCCGGGCTGACCGAGGTGCGCGTCGGCACGTATATTTATCACGACAGGGCTACGGTCGGAGCCGGAGCGGCGAGCCTGGAAGAATGTGCGCTGCATCTCCACGCGACCATCGTCAGCCGGCCCACCGAGGACCGGGCGGTGATCGATGCAGGCACGAAGAGCCTGACGAGCGACCTGGTCGCGCCGTCGGTCGGGCCAGGATACGGACTGATACTTGGCTATCCGGACGCCGTGCTCGAGCGTCTGAACGAGGAACACGGGATTCTGGATCTCTCACGCTGCCGGGAGAAGCCGGCTCTCGGGGAGCGCATCAGGATCGTGCCGAATCATGTGTGCGTCGTGAGCAATCTGCACGACGAGATTGTGATGAGCCGCGATGACCGGGTGGTCGACACGTGGCGCGTGGCCGCGCGGGGAAAGACGCGCTAGTTTAGTCCGACGTCCGCAACGCGACCTCGATTGCCGGTGAACGACAATGGATAATCTGCCACTCAGCCCCCGAACACCGGAAGCCGTCAACGCGGCCACCTGCGCCGCTACGCTCCGACCGTCCGTCGACAATCTCGTTGCCTGCCGGTGAGTCGGACGCTTCGCGGGCTGGTATGAGACCTGTTTGAGGCCGCCATCGCCATATAATGGGGAATCTCGGCTTAACCGAACCCGGAGAGAATGGCGATACCCGAAACACCCGAGCCCAAGACACAAGAAATCGAGTGGCGCAGGCTGCGCGCCGATCAGTTACGCTTGATGCGCTCCTCCGCCATCAGCTCGGGCCGCACCGCCATAATCGTCGAGGTCTCTCGGTGAGCTACACCGCATGTCGGTGCATAAGACGCATTGTGAACAGCCAAACAGAGTAATCACACAATCCTCTACAGACGCTCAGACAATCTGCAGCAACTGTGCCTTGAGATAGGCGCTTTCCGGCAAATGCGGGTGCACCGGGTGGTCCGGCCCCGCGCCGGTCGTTGCCAGGATGCGCGCGGCGCGGCGAGCCCGATGCAGGCCCCACGCGATCTGGCCGGCCCAGGCGTCCTGCGGCGCGTGGTGGCTGCACGAGGCGACGAACAGGAACCCGCCCGGCGCCACCAACGGTGCCGCCAGGCGCGCCATGCGCCCGTAGGCGCGCAACCCAGCGTCCGCATCCTTGCGCGAGGGCGCGAAGGAAGGCGGGTCGCACACCACGATGTCGAAACGTTCGGCCGCCTTGGCCAGTGCCTCCATCGTTTCGAACGCATCGCCGCGGGTCGTGATCACGCGTTCGCTCAATCCGTTGTGTGCCGCCGCCGCCTCTGCGTGCTCCAGCGCCGGCGCACTGGAATCGACCAGCGCGACCGCGGCGGCCCCGGCGGCGGCGCAGCGCAGGCCGAAGGCGCCGCCATGGCAGAACACGTCCAGCACGCGCGCGCCGGCGGCCAGCGCGGCGACTCGGTCTCGGTTGCCCCGCTGATCGAAGAACCAGCCGGTCTTCTGGCCCGACAGTGGATCGACCGGGAAGCGTACGCCGCCCTCGTGGACCTCGGTGGTCGGATCGGTCCCGTGCAGCAGGGCGATCTTCTCCTCCAGCCCCTCCTGGCGACGCGCCGCGGAATCGTTGCGGGCGATGATGGCTCGCGGGTTCAGTAGCACGCCGAGGGCGTCGACGATCTCCGGCATCAGCCGATCCATTCCGGCCGAATTGGCTTGCAGCACGACGACGTCGTCGTAACGGTCGATAATCAGGCCGGGCAGGAAGTCCGCCTCGGCATGCACCAGACGATGATACGGCGTGTCGCACACGCGCTCGCGCAGCGCGATCGCCGCCGCCAGCCGCGCCTGCACCCAGGCGCCGTCGATCGCGACCTCCGCATCGCGTTCGAGCAGCCGCGCGGCGATCAGGCTATGCGGATTGAACATGAAGGTGCCGAGGCGGGCACCGTCGTCGCCGTCCAGCCGCACCAGCCCGCCGCGCGGAAGCTGCCGGTACTCGGGCTTCATCGCGATCTCGTTGCTGAACACCCAGGGCGCGCCGGCGCGCAGCCGTTGCCCCGCCTTAGGGTTAAGACGGATCAGCGGACGCGAATCGGTCATGGCCAACGGACCTCGGGCGGCAGGCTCATCAGGATCGCCTCGACGTTGCCGCCGGTCTTTAACCCGAACAGCGTGCCGCGGTCGTGGATCAGGTTGAACTCCACGTAGCGGCCGCGGCGAACAAGCTGATGCTCGCGCTCTTCCGCGGTCCAGGGCTCGGCCATGCGGCGGCGGACGATACGGGGGAAGACCTCCAGAAAGGCCAGGCCGACATCGCGGGTGAAGGCGAAGTCCGCGTCGGCGTCGCCGGAGAAATGATGGTCGAAGAAGATGCCGCCGGCGCCACGCGGCTCGTTGCGGTGCGGCAAGAAGAAGTAGCGGTCGCACCAGGCCTTGAACTCGGGGTAGTAGCGCGCGTCGTGCCGGTCGCAGGCCGTCCTGAACGCCGCGTGGAAGTCGGCCGCGTCCGCCACCGCCTCGGGCGCCTCCGGGCGCATCGGCGTCAGATCGCCGCCGCCGCCGAACCAGCCCCTCGTCGTCACCAGCATCCGCGTGTTGAAATGCGCCGCGGGCACGCGCGGGCTGCGCATATGCGCAACGAGACTGATGCCGGAGGCCCAGAAGCGCGGGTCCTGCGCTGCGCCAGGGATCTGGGCGCGAAACTCCGGACTGAACTCGCCCCAGACGGTGGAGACGTTCACGCCCACCTTCTCGAACACGCGCCCGCGCAGCACGCTCATCACCCCGCCGCCCCCCGGGTCAAGCCCGGGGGCAGGCTCGGATTCGTCCAGTGTGGGGCGAGACCATGCGGTGCGGACGAAGCGCGCCGGGATCTCCTGCGGCTGCTCCCCGGCCGCGGCCTCCGAGGACAAGGCGGGGCCCTCTAAGGACAAGGCGGGGCAAGCTGCGCCCTCAATCGCTTCGATTGCGGCGCACAGCCGATCACGCAGGTCCTCGAACCAGGCGCGGGCGGCGTCCTTCAGCTCGCCGTGCCGAGGCGGCAGCTCGGTGTGCGGCGGCGGCAGCTCGGCGTGCGGCGGGGGGTCCGGGTCGGTCATCTGTCGTTGCTTTATCTGGTCTTCGGGGCTTGTTCCATGGCGTCGGACGGGGTAGCCCGTCGGGGCGGCGAGTTGCGGGGGCGAAGTCGCGCCTCTAGTATCCGCCGCGCTGTTGGCCGATCGGTACGGATCGCGGGGTCCGCGCCGCGATTGGGCGCGTCCGGCGCCCGGATGTTGCAACGTTCGCACGGCTTCCCGCCGCGGCTGTCCGCCGTAGGGGGCCGGACAGGGAGACACGAGGGAAGATGGCTGATCCGTCCGCCGCCACCGCCGGCGCCACCGCCGGCCACCACGCTCCGGCCGAGGGCGTCACCAAGCGGGACTTCCTGGAACTCATCGCCGGCGCGGGTGCCGCGATCGGCGCCGCCGCGATCGGCTGGGCGCTGGTGGACAGCATGAACCCCTCGAAGGACGTGCTGGCGGTGTCCGCGGTCGAGGTGGACCTGGCGCCGATCACCGAAGGCATGGGCATCACCGTGATGTGGCAGGGCAAGCCCATCTTCGTCCGCCACCGGACGCCGGAGGAGATCAAGTCGGCCGAAGACGCGAAGCAGGCCGAGCTGATCGAGCCGGCCACCGATGACTCGCGGATCAAGGCCGGACACAAACCCTGGATCGTGTTGATCGGCATCTGCACCCATCTGGGCTGCATCCCGCTGGGCAACAAGCCGACCGATCCGCGCGGCGACTGGGGCGGCTGGTTCTGTCCGTGCCACGGCAGCCAGTACGACACCTCGGGCCGGGTGCGGCATGGGCCGGCACCGCTGAATCTGCCCCTGCCGCCCTACGCGTTCGAAACCGATACCAAGATCAAGCTCGGCTGAGGAGGGGCGCGGACCATGGCCGGCATGACCAAGAGCGATTTCAAGAATCCGGTGATCAACTGGATCGACACGCGCCTGCCCATCTTCACGATGATGCAGAAGGAGTATGGGGTTTTCCCAACGCCGAAGAACTTCAACTATATGTGGAACTTCGGCGCGCTCGCCATGGTCATCATGGCAATCATGATCATCACCGGAATCTTCCTGGCGATGAACTACCAGCCGAACACCGCGCTGGCGTTCGACAGCGTGCAGCGCATCATGCGCGACGTGAACTACGGCTGGCTGATCCGCTACCTGCACCAGAACGGTGCGTCGATGTTCTTCATCGTCACCTATATCCATATCTTCCGCGGGATGTACTACGGATCCTACAAATATCCGCGTGAGCTGCTGTGGATGTTGGGCGTGGTCATCCTGCTGATCATGATGGCCACCGCCTTCATGGGCTACGTGCTGCCCTGGGGCCAGATGTCCTACTGGGGCGCCACCGTCATCACCAACCTGTTCTCGGCCTTCCCGATCGTCGGCCATCCGATCGTCACCTGGCTGTGGGGCGGGTTCAGCGTCGACAACCCGACGCTCAACCGGTTTTACTCGTTGCACTACCTGCTGCCCTTCGTGCTGGTGGGCGTGGTGTTCCTGCATGTCGCCGCTCTGCACATCACCGGGTCGAACAATCCGCTGGGGATCGACGTGAAGGGGCCGCAGGATACGGTGCCGTTCCATCCGTACTACACGGTGAAGGACAGCGTCGGCATCTGCGTCTTCCTGCTGATCTTCGCGCTGCTGGTGTTCTTCTGGCCGAATTTCCTGGGCGACGCGAACAACTTCATTCCGGCCAATCCGTTGCAGACACCGTCGGATATCGTGCCGGAATGGTACTTCCTGCCGTACTACGCCATCCTGCGCTCGGTGCCGAACAAGCTTGGCGGCGTGTGCATGATGTTTGGCTCCATCCTGGTGCTGTTCGTGCTGCCGTGGCTGGATACCTCGCCGGTGCGCAGCGCGCGGTTCCGGCCGATCTACCGGCAGGTGATCTGGGTGTGGGTGGCGGCGTTCTGCGTCCTTGGCTACTGCGGGATGAACAAGCCGGAAGGGATCTATGTGATCCTGAGCCGGATCTGCACGCTGTACTATTTTTTCCACTTCCTGGTGTTGCTGCCGATCCTCGGCAAGATGGAGCGGCCGCTGCCGCTGCCGGACAGCATCAGCCGCCCGGTGTTGGGCGGCGGGGGCGGGCCGATGCCCTCGGGCGCTGCCGCCAAGCCGATGGAGAAGGCGTGATGCGCGCGTTCCGCGATCTGCTCGCCGCCGCGCTGCTGAACGTCGCGGTCCCTGTGCTTTTGTGCATCGTTGCCGTTCCCGCGCTGCTGAGCATTGTCTCGGTCCCGGCGCTGGCCCAGGAGGAGGCACCGAAACCGCCGTCGCAGAACTGGAGCTTCAGTGGCATCTTTGGCGGGCTCGATCTGGCCGCCGCGCAACGCGGTTTCCAGGTCTATTCCGAGGTGTGCGCGACCTGCCACTCGATGAACCTGTTGCACTACCGTGACCTTGAGGGCATCGGGCTGACCGCGGACCAGATCACTTCCGTCGCGGCCGCGGTCGACGTGCCGCTGGGCGTGGATGACCAGGGCAATCCGAAGACCGGCCCCGGCACGCCGTCCAGCCAGTTTCGCGCGCCGTTCGCCAATGAGCAGGCCGCGCGCGCCGCGATGAATGGCGCGCTGCCGCCCGACCAGTCGCTGATCGTCAACGCCCGCGAGGACGGCGCGAATTACCTCTATGCGATCCTGACCGGCTTCCGGGACGCGCCGGCCGCGTTCAAGATGATGGGCGGAATGAACTATAATGAGTATTTCCCCGGCCATCAGATCGCCATGCCGCAACCGCTGCATGACCAACAGGTGACCTTCGCCGACGGCGCGCCGAACCGCATCGAGGACGAGGCGCACGACGTGGTGACCTTCCTCTACTGGGCGGCCAACCCCGATGCGATCCAGCGCAAACAGATCGGCGTACGCGTCGTGCTGTTCCTGGTCTTCATGACCGGCATCACCTACGCGGTGAAGCGTAAGGTCTGGGCCGACGTTCATTAGTGATCGGCTCCACGGGTCAAGCCCGAGGACATGGATCAATGGCCAGTGATCACGGCGCGCTGAGCAGGACGCCCGTTATTGGCATCATCGGCGGGTCCGGCCTCTATGACATCGAGGGGCTGGAGGACAAGGTCTGGCAGCAGGTCGCAACGCCCTGGGGCATGCCGTCGGATGCGCTGCTGTTCGGCCGCCTCGGGGGCGTGCGCTGCGTGTTCCTGCCGCGCCACGGCCGCGGGCATCCCATTTCGCCGACGCATCTGAACTATCGCGCCAATATCGACGCGCTGAAGCGCTCGGGCGTGACCGACGTGATCTCGCTGTCCGCGGTCGGCAGCCTGAAACCTGAGCTGCCGCCAGGGCATTTCGTCATCGTCGACCAATTCATCGACCGCAGCTTCGCGCGTGAGAAGAGCTTCTTCGGGCAGGGCGTGGTGGCGCATGTTTCGATGGCGCATCCGGTCTGCGCGCGCCTGGGCGACGCGCTGGAGGCGGGGGCGCGCCGGCTGGGTTTGCCGGTCACGCGCGGCGGGACCTACATGGTGATGGAAGGGCCGCAATTCTCCACCAAGGCCGAGAGCGAGCTGTACCGAAGCTGGGGTTGCGCGGTGATCGGCATGACCAACATGCCGGAGGCCAAGCTCGCGCGGGAGGCGGAGCTTTGTTACGCGACCGTGGCGATGGTGACCGACTTCGACTGCTGGCACCCCGACCATGACCATGTCACGGTGGAGATCGTGGTGCGCGTGCTGCTGAGCAACGCCGAGCAGGCGCGAGGGTTAGTGAAGGCGGTGGTGCCGGGACTTGGTGTCGCACGCGGGGCATGTCCGGCGGGATGCGATCACGCGCTGGATAACGCGATCATCACCGCGGAGCACATGCGCGACCCGGCGCTGGTGGCGAAGCTGGACGCCGTGGCGGGACGGGTGCTGCACGGAGTGCGATGATCCCCCAGGGCAATCGGGGGAATGAAGCAAGGTCAGGGCTCCGCCC
>PLXO01000225.1 GCA_003151425.1 Acetobacteraceae bacterium | reverse complement strand
GGAAGCTGGGACGCTGGGAGTTGGGACCCTGGAAGCCAGAACGCTGGGATCTGCCGCCGCCCGGGTCGGGCCGCAGGCGCCTGTCCAGGGCGCATGCCGAGGGGCGGTTGACCCGGGGGTTCGCCCGATGGCGAAACGATTTGATTGGGCGGCTGCGCGCGCGGCAAAGCGTTTGGCGAAGCGTGAGGCACGCGCCGCCTCGCCCCGAGCCGGGACCGGCGCAAGTTGCGAAATCCGCAGCTACCCCATGCAACCGCCTGTCGGCCCCGCCGCTGTCCCAGCCGAGCCTGCCCCAGCCGAGCCTGCCACGGTCCGGCCTTGCCCGCTCGCGCTTGATCCGGCGCTTGTCCCGAGCGCATGCCCCCGAACTGTTGACCCGGGGGTTGGCCCAATGGGGCAACGACGCGGCAGGGCGGCGGCGCGTGCGGCAAAGCGTGCGGCGAAGCGCGCGGCAAAGCGCTTGGCGCGCGGCGCCTCGACGCCAGCCGGGACCGGCACAATGTGCGAAACGCGCAGCTACCCTATGCAAGGGGTTGCCACATGACTTGTGCCAGATCGTGCGGCAGGCTGGTTGGTGGCTCGACGGCACCTCCCATCGTCATGCCGACGGAGGTCGGCATCCACGACTTGCCTTTGTCGCAGCAAAGGAAGTCGTGGATACCGGCCGGAGCCTGTCCTCGGGCAGCCCTTTGGGCTGACCCGGGGGCCGGCATGACGAGTGGGCGCAGCGCCGGCGCATCAATCATTATGTCGGTTGGTGTGACGCCCTTGCCGTACGATTTTGCACAAATCGTGTGGCGACACCGCGAAGTGGTATATTGGTGTTTCGCCTAGAAATCGAGCAGCGCCAGCACCTCGGCCGCCGCCGCGGCGGAGGGGGTGCCGTCCCCGGGCGTCCCGGCGGGTGGCGCGAGCTTCGCCAGCACCGCGCGACACGCCGCGCGCTGCGCCGCCGCGGCGGCCGGATCGGTCAACAAGGGCACCAGCGCGGCGGCGATCCGCTCGGGCGTGCAGTCCTGCTGCAGCAGCTCCGGAACGATTTCCTGCCCGGCGATCAGGTTCAGGATCGACAGATGCGGCACCGTGACCATCCGGCGAAAGATCGCCACCGAGATCGGATTGCCGCGCTGGCTCACCAGCATCGGCACGCCGGCCATCGCCAGCTCCAGTGTCGAGGTGCCGGACTTCGTCAGCGCCGCGGCCGAGGCGGCGAAGGCGTCGTGCTTGTCCGCGATGGTGTCGAGCAGGATCGGCGGCGTCGGCCACCGTGCCGCGCCGGCAGCGACCGCCTCGGCCACCGGGCCGGCCAGCGGCACCGCCGGGACCAGGTTCGGCACCCGGGCGGCGACCAGACGCAGCGCGGCGCCGAATGTGGGCAGCATGCGGGCGACCTCGGTGCGCCGGCTGCCCGGCATGACGGTGAGCACCTGCGTGTCCGGTGGCAAACCGTGCCGGGTGCGGAATCGCGCGGCGTCGCCGGTCTCGGCACCGCTTTCCAGCACCGGATGGCCGACGAAGGTCGCGGGCAGGCCGTGTCGGGCGAAGAACGCTGGTTCGAACGGCAGCAGGCACAGCAGGCGGTCCCACAGGCCGCCGTAATGGCGCACGCGGCCAGGCCGCCAGGCCCAGACCTGTGGTGCCACGTAATGCGCGCGCCGCAGGCCGAGCGGGGCGATGGCACGCAGCACGCGCAGGGTGAAGCCGGGGCTGTCGATGGTGACCACCACGGCGGGGCGGCGTGCGGCGATGTCGGCGACGGTCTCGCGCAGCCGCCGGCGGAGGGCGATGAGCCTGGGCAGTATCTCCAGTAGGCCCATCAGCGCCAGCTCGCGGAGTGGGAACAGGGTGGTGAGGCCGTGCTGCGCCATGCGCTCGCCGCCGACGCCGGCGAAGCGGAGGTCGGGGCGGCGCGTCAGCAGCGCGGTCATCAGCCGCGCGCCGAGCACGTCGCCGCTGGCCTCCCCGGCGATCAGGTAGATCAAGGGTTGATCCATGGCTGCGGTGCATAGGGAGGGTGTCAGGTTGGCGCAACGGCGCGGCGCCGGGCGGGCATTGCCCCGTTCACGCGGGGCTCAACCGCACCACCGGAATCGACCGCGTCGTGCGGTGCTGATAAGCCTCGTACGGCGGATAAATCGCCACCAGCCGTGGCCACAGCGTCGCCTTCTCCTCCGCGCCGACCGTGCGGGCCGCCACCGCAAAGCGCCGGCGGCCGACCTGCGCCTCCGCCGTCGGATCGGCAACGAGATTGAAATACCATCCCGGATCAACCGGCGCGCCGCCCTGCGAGGCAACCACGACCAGATCATCCCCATCCGCCAGAAACAGCAGCGGCACCGTGCGGCGCTGGCCGGATTTGCGGCCCTTGGTCGTCAGCAGGCACACCGGCGCGCCGGATGGAAACCGCCCCAGCCACCGGCCGCCGCTCAGCTGATAGATCCAGGTGTTGAGCGCACTGGCTGTGCGCATCAGGAGCTTGTTCATCGCGATCCGGATCGGCCTAGAAACGTTCGTCACCGCGATGGCGGAACGAGTCGGGGAAATCGCGATACAGCCCGAACACGGCATTCTGCACCAGCGAGTTCACCCCGAAATGAAACCCCTCGGTCGGCTCCTGCCGCCCCGCCACCTGCTGGAACGCCGCCTCGAGCTGCGCCATGTCCTTCACCTCGATCATCAGATGGAATTCACCGAACCCGGGCGGTGCCAATCCCAGCTTGCGCCGGGTCAACCGCCATCCCTCGATCCGTCCAGCCGCCTTCAGGTGGCCCATATAGGCGGCCACGTGCTCGCTGAACGTCACGTCGCTGACACCAGGCTTCAGGTCGCACCAGGCGTGGTAGATGTCCAACCCGCGCGCTCAGGCCGCCGCCCGCTGCGCGAACAGCGCGTCCAGCCGGGCCGGCTGGATCGTTTCGGCATAGGCCGCCAGCATGTCGGGCGTTGCCACCTCCAGCATGAAGCGGTCCTCGACCCAGAACTCGAAGATATGGAACACCGGCGGCTTGCCGGGTGCGCCGCGGCCGAACACCTTGGTGCGCCACCCCTCGCGGTCGCCGATCCGCTGCACCGCTTCGCGATCGAGCGACACCGACAGCAGCACGTGGAACGGATAGGCCGCCGGCGCCTCCACCAGCGTCGCCTTCACCTGCTCGTCGTCCGCGGTGCCGCGCGTCAGCGCCAAGGTCTCCGGATACACCTCGATCATCGTGCCGTGGGCGTCGCCGCTGACCGCCATGAACGAGCTGGCGATGTTGCCGGGGAACGGGTAGGCGCGGCCGTTCATCAACTCGGCGAGCACGTCCGCGACGTGCTTCGGGTCTCGCGCCGGGATCGACACATGATGGATCATTTTGCTGGGCCCTCCTCGCTGTTCGGCTCAGATGGGCCGGCCCCTGCCGACCCGGTCCTTCCGCATTCATGCGCGACGCGTAGACCAATCCCCGGCCCTCACTCAAGCGGGTCCGTCTCAATAAGTCCGGAACATCCGCGCGATCTCCTCCATATCGTTACTCACAGTCAGCGCCAGCGCGAGCAAAATCCGTGCCTTTTGCGGCGTCAGGTTGTCGGTGATCAGGAACCCCGCCTCGCGCAGCCGCTTGCCGAGGAAGGTCCGCCCCGACCCGGCGCGGGTGCACTGCATCACCACAATACCCGCCGCCACCGCTTCCTTCAGCGCTTCGAATTCTCCAGGTGGCGCGAAGCCCGGCGCGAACCCGGCCGAGATGATTCCCTTCGCGCCGGCGGCGATGAAAGCACGCACCGCGGTACCGTCCGCCCCCGCGTAAGCCAGTGCGATATCAACCCGCGGCAGCTCGGCCAGCGCGCGGATGTCGAACTCGGTGTCCGGATAACAGCGGCGCAGCGGCCGCCGGTAGAACGCCACCGCGTCGCCGTCGGCGTGGCCCAGCACGCCGAAATCCGCCGTGCGAAACGTCTGCATGCGCAACGTCGAGGTCTTCGTCACCTCGCGCGCCGCCTGGATCTCGTCGTTCAGCACCACCAGCACGCCGAGCCCCCGCGCCTGCGGACTGGCCGCCACCCGGATCGCGTTCACCAGATTCAGCCCGGCGTCGGACGACAGCGCGCTGGCCGGCCGCTGCGAGCCGACCAGCACGACCGGCACACTCACCTTCAACGTCAGACTGAGCGCGTACGCGGTTTCCTCCAGCGTCGCGGTGCCGTGGCCGATGACGATGCCGGCCAGGTCGGCGTGTTCGGCCGCAAGCTGGTCGCACAGCCGCACCAGCGCCTGCCAGTCGGTGAAGTCGATGCTGGTACTTGGTACATTCCGGTAGCGGACCGGGATTACCTCGGCGACCAGCGCGGTCTCCGGGAAGCGCGCCAGGATCTCCTCGGCGTGCATCACAGTGTCCGCGGCCCCATAGTCCTGCAGCTCGAGCGGACCCATGCCGAGCGAGGCGATGGTGCCCCCGTCCCGATGAAGGCAACCTTCGGCTTGCTCACGCCGGGGCGGCCCCAATCCGGGCGGACGCCAGCTTCGGCGGCGACGGGCGACGCGCGTGCCAATCGGTGTCGCGCTGGTAGGCGTCCGCCATGCGCAGCAACCGCGCCTCGGCGAACGGTCGCCCGGCAAGCTGCAGGCCGATCGGCAGCCCGTTGGCGTCGAAGCCGCAGGGGATGCTGATCGCCGGCAGGCCGAGATAGTTGAATGGGCGCGTGTTGGCCGAGATCGCCAGGACTTTTGCTTCGGTGCCAGGGGGACCGTTGTCGATGTCGGTCTCGGCCAGTGTCGGCAGCGCGATCGGGATGGTCGGTGTCGCCAGCACGTCGACCTGGGCGAACACCTCGGCCGCGAAGGCGCGCAGCACCGGTCCGCGCCGGCTGAGCGATTCGACATAATACGGCCCGGGGATGGCGTAGCCCAGATAGAGCCGCGCGCTGAGGTGCGGGGCGTAGTCCTGCGCCCGATGGCGCATCCACTCGGCATGGATCGCCGCGGCCTCCACGCGCGAGATGATGCTGCCATACCCGGACACCGCGTCCATCACCGGCAACGCCAGTCGCGTGACCGTGGCGCCGCGGGCGTGCAGAACCTCGACCGCCTGTTCGATCGCCGCGGCCACCACCGGGTCGGCGGCGTCGAAGAAATAGTTGGTCGGTATGCCGATGCGCATGCCGCTGATATCGCCGTCCAGCGCGCCGTCGTAGTCGGGCACCGGCAGGTGCGAGCTGGTGGGGTCCTTCGGATCGCGCCCGGCAATCAGCGTCATCACCCGCGCGCAGTCCCGCGCGGTGCGCGTCAGCGGGCCGACATTGTCCAGGGTGAACGACAGCGGCATCGCGCCGTAGCGGCTGACGCGCGTCTGCGTCGGCTTGAGCCCGGTGACGCCGCAGGCCGACGCCGGCAGCCGGATCGAGCCGCCGGTGTCGGAGCCGAGTGCCGCGTAGACGAAGCGCGCCGCCACCGCCGCGCCGGACCCCGACGACGAGCCGCCGGTGATGTAGGGTGGATTCCACGGGTTGTGGCAGTCACCGAACTCGCGATTGTGGCCCGTCGGGTTCTGCGCGAACTCCGCCATGTTGAGGCCGGCAAACGAGTAGGCGCCGGCCGCCGCCAGCCGCTCGATCGCCGTGGCCGTGATATCGGGCACGAAATCCTTGCGCAGGCGCGAGCCGCAGGTGCAGAGCTTGCCTTCCTGGTAGTACATGTCCTTGTGCGCCAACGGCACGCCGTGCAGCGGGCCGCACCATTCGTTGGTGTCACGCGACGCGTCGGCTGCCCTGGCCGCTCGCTCGGCACCAAGGCGATCGACCCAGATCGTCGCGTTCAGCGTTGGATTGACGGCATCCATCCGTTCGCAGCAGGCATTCAGCAGGTCGCTCGAGGTGACGTCGCCGTCGCGGACCGCCTCGGCGGCTTCGACCAGCGTGAGATCGGCGAGCGCCACCATCACGGTGCCTCCCGCGTGTCGTGCAGCGCCGCTTCGAAGCTGGAGGGTTCATCCTCGAACTGTAGCGTGCCGCGCAGCGCCTCGAACGCGGCGATGGTGTTGACTAGGTCAACCGTCATCCGCCTTGCCGGCGCGTTCGGCGCGGTGACTCCGTGCCATCGCGCGATTGTCACCTCGGTCTCGGCCAGGAATTGGTCCATTGCCATCTCCGTTGGCGTTTGTGCCGGATACATGGCAGCAGAGTGCGGCGATGGCCGCAACGCCGAACACGACCCCATTTGCAGATGCGGTGCATGCCCCGGAAGCGGCGCACGCCCCAGATGCGGCGCACGCGAGAGGGACGGTGCATGTCCCAGAGGCGGCGCACGCCGGGGGGGTGCCCGCCGCGCCCGTCGATGCGGTGTTTGAAACCGACGTGCCGGCGCGGCTGGACCGCCTGCCGTGGAGCCGCTTCCACTGGCTGGTGATCGGCGCGCTGGGCATCGCCTGGATCCTCGATGGGCTGGAGGTAACGATCGTCGGCTCCCTGTCCGGCGCGCTGTCCGCCAGCCCGGTGCTGCATCTGTCAGGTGCCGAAATCGGCATGGCGGCCAGCGCCTACCTGATCGGCGCGGTCGCCGGGGCGCTGGTGTTCGGCTGGCTGACCGACCGCCTGGGGCGCAAGCGGCTGTTCAGCGTCACTGTGTTGATCTACCTGATCGCAACCCTGGCCTGCGGTTTGTCGTGGAATTTCTGGTCCTTCGCGCTGTTCCGCCTGCTGACCGGCGCCGGGATCGGCGGCGAATACGCCGCCGTGAACGCCGCGATCCAGGAGCTGATCCCGGCGCGCCGGCGCGGCTTCACCGACCTGGTGATCAACGGCAGCTTCTGGCTCGGCGCGGCGCTGGGGGCACTCGGCGCGCTGGTGGTGCTCAACCCTGCGATCATGCCGCCCGAGATCGGCTGGCGCGCCGCGTTCGTGATCGGCGGCGCGCTGGGTTTCATCGTGCTGCTGCTGCGCCGCTTCCTCCCGGAAAGCCCGCGCTGGCTCATGACGCACGGCCAGCCGGAGGAAGCCGCGCGCGTGGTGGCCGAAATCGAGGCGCGGGTGGCAGCCGACACCGGCCGCCCGCTGCCCCCGGTGCCACCACAGGCGCTGCGCCTGCGCCGCGATGTGCGGTCCTGGTTCCGCGTCGGATTCCATGCGCTGCTGTATCAATACCGCAGCCGCACCATCCTGGGTGTCGCGCTGATGGCGGCGCAGGCGTTCTGCTACAACGCGGTGTTCTTCACCTATGCCCTGATCCTGACCCGGTTCTATGGCATCGCATCGGCGCGGATCGGGCTGTTCATCCTGCCTTTCGCGCTGGGCAATTTTGCTGGCCCGCTGGTGCTCGGCCGGCTGTTCGACACGTGGGGGCGGCGGCCGATGATCGTTGCGACCTATGGTCTGTCCGGGGTGTTGATGATCGTCACCGGCATACTGTTCGCCGCCGGCTTGCTGGACGCTGTGCAGCAGACCGCGGCGTGGACCGGGATCTTCTTCGTTGCCTCCGCCGCGGCGAGCTCGGCCTATCTGACGGTGGGCGAGAGTTTCCCGCTGGAGATGCGGGCGATCGCCATCGCGCTGTTCTATGCCTTCGGCACCGGCGTGGGCGGCATTGCAGGGCCAACCGTGTTCGGCCTGCTGATCGACACCGGGTCGCGCCTGTCGATCCTGTGGGGCTATGCGTTCGGTGGCGGGTTGATGCTGATCGCCGCCGGGGTGGCGGCGATGCTGGCGGTCAACGCCGAGCGTCGTCCGTTGGAGGAGGTGGCGCCGCCGCTGTCCGCCGTCGCGGCCTGAGACAGGCGTTCTGGCGCGGACGTTCTGGCCGGTCGCGCCCGGCTGCGCCATAGTGGCTTTCGCGATGCACGCAGGAGGCAGCCTCCATGCCGGTCGACAAGCAGGCCTACCGGGACGCCATGGCCCGCTTCGGTGCGGCGGTGAACGTGATCACCACCGACGGCCCGAACGGACGCGCCGGATTCACCGCGTCCGCGGTGTGCAGTGTTACCGACACGCCGCCGACCCTGCTGGTCTGCACCAACCGGGCGAACGATTCTTATCCGGCCTTCAAGGCCAGCATGGTGCTGTGCGTGAACACACTGACTCCGGAGCAGGAGGCCCACTCACCGCTGTTCGCCGGGCTGACCGATCACACGATGGAAGCTCGGTTCAGCGCGGGGACGTGGCACGCGCTGGCGACCGGCTCGCCGGTGCTGGACGGCGCTGCGGTCGCGTTCGACTGCCGGATCGACAAGATTGTCGAGGTCGGCACGCATGACATTTTCATCTGCGTGGTCGAGGCGGTGGAACTGGGCGAGGTCAATGCCAATCTGATCTACTACGCGCGGCGGTACCACCCGATCGTGCTTGCCTGACGAGGCGTACGACCTGGCAGGGGACGACGGAACAAAGCCAGCCGAGACCCGTTCAGAGAACGCGGTGCCGGCACTCGCTCAGGGCACCCGCAGCCTAGGAGGCAACTCTTCCCCCGGCGTCAAAAGGGTACTTGTGTGGCCACGAAAACGAAGCTTTCGACGTACCAGGCGAAACGGGACTTCACCAAGACCGCCGAGCCGAGCGGCGAGGCGGAGATCACGGCCAGCAACCGGCGCCGCTTCGTCATCCAGAAGCATGCGGCGACACGGCTGCATTACGACCTCCGTCTGGAACTGGATGGCGTTTTCAAGTCCTGGGCGGTCACGCGCGGCCCGTCGCTTGATCCCGCTGACAAGCGGCTCGCGGTGGAGGTCGAGGATCATCCGCTGGACTACGGCGACTTCGAGGGCACGATCCCGAAGGGTCAATACGGTGGCGGTACGGTGCTGCTCTGGGACCGCGGCTATTGGCAGCCGGAGGGTGACACGCCGCCCGAGGAAGCCCTCGCCAAAGGTGATCTGAAATTTGTGCTGGATGGTCAGCGCCTGCATGGAAGCTGGGTTCTGGTGCGCATGAAGCACGATCGGACCGGCGGCAAGCGAAACAACTGGCTGCTCATCAAGCACCGCGACGATGACGCGCGCGACGGCGACGGCGATGCCATCCTGGCCGAGGATCGTTCGGTCGCCTCTGGCCGGCCGATGGCGCGGATCGCAGAGGGCAAGGGTGCCGCTCCGAGGCCATTCATGCTCGCCACGAAAGGCGCGGCCGACGCCGTGTGGGACAGCAACAAGGGTCTGGCGCCGGAACAACGCGAGCCTCGCGCTCCGGGGTCCGCGGCGAAGGCGCCCACCGCAAAGACGATCACGGCAAAGGCGCACATCGCAAAGGCGTCCGCCGCTTCCGCGTCCACCGCAAAGAGGACTCCACGGTCGCGTCGCAAGCCATCGGACGCGCTGCCCGACTTCGTTCCGCCGCAACTCTGCCAATCCGTCACCCGGCCTCCGTCCGGCACCGGCTGGGTGCATGAGATCAAATTCGACGGCTATCGTATCCAATTGCGCGTTCAGGACGGCCGGGTCACGTTGAAGACCCGCAAGGGCCTCGACTGGACCGCCAAATTCGGTGCGATCGCCAAGGCAGCGGCGGCGCTTCCCGATGCGATCATCGACGGCGAGATCGTCGCCCTCGACCGGAACGGCGCCCCCGATTTCGCGGCACTGCAGGCGGCGCTGTCGGAGCAGAACACGGACCGTCTGGTGTTCTATGCGTTCGATCTGCTGTTCGAAGGGGATGCCGATCTGCGCGCGCGGCCGCTCGCCGAACGGAAATCCCGGCTGGAGGCGATGCTGGCGGACCGCAAGATCGGGCAAGCGGCGCTGATCCGCTTCGTCGAGCATTTCGAAACGGGCGGCGATGCCGTTTTGCGCTCGGCCTGCCGGCTCTCGCTGGAGGGCATCGTCTCGAAGCGGCTGGACGCTCCCTACCGCGCCGGCCGAACGGCGAGCTGGACCAAGGCAAAATGCCGCGCCGGCCATGAGGTCGTCATCGGCGGCTGGACCACCACCAACGGCAAGTTCCGGTCGCTGCTGGTCGGCGTCCATCGCGGCGAGCATTTCGTCTATGTAGGGCGGGTCGGAACCGGCTACGGCGCGCCCCAGGTCAAGCAACTGTTGCCGCGGCTGAAGGCGGCGGCGGCGGCCAAATCGCCCTTCACCGGCGTGGGCGCGCCACGTAGCGCGCCGAACATCAACTGGCTGAAACCGGAACTCGTCGCCGAAATCGAATTCGCCGGCTGGACCGAAGACGGAATGGTCCGCCAGGCAGCGTTCAAGGGTCTGCGCGAGGACAAGCCGGCAGCCGAGGTCGAAACGGACCTGCCGACGGCGCCGCAAGAAGCAGCGTTTCCCCAACCTTTCGTCGCGCGCGCGCCGAAAGCGGCACCCGTCACAAAGGCCGCCGACCCACAGCCGCCCGAGGCAAAACCACGCGAGAGGAAGCGCTCCGACAAAGCATGCTCCGAGGCAGATCCGACCGAGACAAAACCCTCTGAGGCAAAGCCCTCGGGGGAAAAATCCCCGGGGGAAAAACCAATTGTCATGGGCGTGCTGATCTCGAAGCCAGACAAGGCGCTGTGGCCGGATGCGGGCGATGACGTGCCGGTGACCAAGCTTGACCTTGCGCGCTATCTCGAAGCCGTGGGCCCGTGGATGATGCGCCACATCGAATTCCGCCCTTGCTCGATCATCCGGGCGCCCGACGGGATCACCGGCCCGCAGTTCTTCCAGCGTCACGCCATGCCAGGGAGCTCGAACCTATTGGAGCTCGTGACGGTGTTCGGTGATCGGAAACCCTACCTGGAAATCGATCGCGTCGAAGGTCTGGCCGCCATCGCACAGGTGGCCGCGCTCGAGCTTCATCCGTGGAATTGCCAGCCGAAACAGCCCGAAATCCCGGGCCGCCTCGTGTTCGATCTGGACCCCGGTCCCGACGTCGCCTTCGCAACGGTTGTCGAGGCGGCGAAGGAAATGCGGGACTGCCTGGACGCGCTCGGCCTCGTTAGCTTCTGCAAGACGACGGGCGGCAAAGGCCTGCACGTCGTCGCGCCGCTCGCCCTCGCCAAAAAGACGAAGTTGACCTGGGCGGACGCCAAGAGCTTCGCGCATGAGGTGTGCCTGCGCATGGCGCGGGAACATCCCGATCGCTACGTGGTGAATATGGCCAAGCGGGTGCGTGGCGGACACATCTTCCTTGATTACTTGCGCAACGATCGGATGGCGACGGCGGTCGCGCCATTGTCGCCGCGGGCGCGCCCTGGTGCGACGGTGTCCATGCCGCTCACCTGGGCGCAGATGCAGCCCGACCTGGATCCGAAGCGTTTCACGATCCGCACGGTCCCCGCGCTGCTGCGCAAGACCACGGCGTGGGCCGATTACTGCGCCGGCGAGCGGCCGTTGGAGGACGCGATCAAGCGCCTGGGCAAGGCGAAGCTGGCGGCTTGAAGCGAGCAGCAGCAACGTGGCGGACGATAAGGTTGACGTCACCGGTGTGATCCGCGTGCGAGAGGGAATGGCCAAGAAGCTGGTGCTATCGCCCGCCAGGCACGATCTCGCCATGGCACGAAACTGATGCGCTGGCGTCCGGACAAGGCGCGGCGGCAGTGCACGTTTGAGGAGATCAAGGCCCCTCTGGTGGAAGTCAAATCTTGATTGCTCGCGATTTGTGGGTCGCAACGAAGGTCGCCAAGGATGCCAGATCAGTTCGATCTCGACCGCTTCGTCCAGGCGCAGGACCATGTCATGGAACAGGTCCGACGTGAACTGAGCGAGGGCCGCAAACGGAGCCACTGGATGTGGTTCGTGTTTCCGCAGTTGAGCGGGCTAGGACACAGCGCGATGGCCCGGCATTACGCCATCGCGTCGCTCGATGAGGCGGAGGCCTATCTGCGACATCCGATCCTCGGGCCACGACTGATCGAATGCAGCGAGCTCGTCAATCGCGTGGAAGGCCGATCGATCAACGAGATTTTCGGCAGTCCCGACGACCTGAAGTTTCATTCCTGCATGACGTTGTTCGCTTCGGTGCCGGACTCCGCGCCGGTCTTCAATGCTGCGCTCGCCAGGCATTTTGGCGGCGCGCTGGATCGGCTGACGGCGGAGAAATTGGCCACGAAGCGAGCGGTGCCATGACAGACCATCACGCCGAGGCGTGGGCACGCCGCTTGCACCTGCCGCCGCAGCGAATGAGCAACCCGCTCCCCACGCGCTTGATGAACGCCACCAGCACCACCAGCGCCGGCCATAGTGTCGAACACGCCGATCGTGGCCTGCGGAGGCAATGGAGATATACAACCACGCGATCGCCAACTTGCATCAAGACGCCGCCCAGCCTATCGACGCCGCGCTTACTGATGCGTAGGATGGCAAGCGGTGGCCTCGGTGGCAGTCTCCGCTCGTTGAAGCCCTGACTCGAAACAACCATGCCGGGTTAGCACAGTGGTAGTGCAGCGGTTTTGCAAACGGATTTTGGGCCTCCTCACCGTTCCTTATCCCTCCTCAAAATCGGCAAAATTTGCAGTCACCGTCTAAATCTCTTGCCGCCACTCGCCTCATGGCGTATCGCCGCTAATCTGACGACCGGCGGGACAAGGGCGGGACAAACTATGCGGCTCACCGATATCCGGTTCGCGCACTCACAGCGCCCCAAACAGGCTCCAAAATCTACTACGACGACACCCTGAAGGGGTTCGGCGTTCGGGTGTCCCAGGCGGGCACCAAGGCGTTCATCCTCGCCACGGGCAAGAATCGCGACCGCACGACCATCGGTCGGTATCCCATTGTTTCGCTACAGGACGCCCGCAAAGAGGCCCTCCAGCTCATTGGCGACCGGGCTGGTGGCAAGCTCCACCGCACCCGCATGCCGTTCGAGGACGCCATACCCCTCTTTGTCGCGGAGAAGAGCCAGAAAAACCGGGCGCGCACGATCGTCGAGAACGAGCGCATCCTCCGCAAGTACTTCGTTTCCCTCCACCGGACGAACCTCGCGGACATCACCACCCCAGACATCACCCGGATACTCGACAAACTGTCGGATACCCCGGGCAGCGCGCTGCATGCATTCTGGACGCTCCGCACCTTCCTCCGCTGGTGCTTCAAGCGCGGCTACATCGACCGCAATCCGATAGAGCGACTTGACCCGCCTTCGCGGACGGTATTTCGCGAGCGCGTTCTCACCGACGACGAGTTGTGCACGGTGTGGCTCGCGGCAGACCAGACGGACCACCAGTTCGGTGCTATCGTGAAGCTACTCATACTCACCGGCCAGCGCCGGAGCGAGATCGGCAGCTTGCAGGCCAGCTACCTCACCGACAACCAGATATATCTTCCATTGGAGATCACGAAGAACCGGCGCACACACACTTTCCCTATCGGGCTGACCGCCGCGGCCACACTTTCAACGAACATTACCCCTTCGACCACGAGTGTCTTTCCCGCGAAGGGCAAGCACGACCAGCCATTCAACGGCTGGAGCAAAGCGAAAGCTCAGCTCGACCAGAAGGCGCAGATAGCGCCGTGGACACTTCACGACCTACGCCGCAGCTACGCCACCGGCCTACAGCGGCTCGGAGTAAAGCTGGAGGTCATCGAGGCGCTACTCAACCATGTGTCGGGCACGCGGGCCTGGATCATTGGCGTCTACCAGCGGCATCACTACCAGGAGGAGATGCGCGAGGCGGTGGAGCGGTGGGAAAGCCACCTGCGCACAATTCTCGAAGCGAGGAAGGATGAGGAATTGACCGCCGACGTTGCTCAGCCTTAACCTTCCCGCGCCGGCATCAACCGGGCGTGCACGCTCTTCACCAGGAGAGTGTGACATGGACGGTATGCAAAGCGTTTACATGACGATGAAGGAGGTGATGGCCATCTTTCGACGTTCCCGCCCGCAGATAGATCGCTACCGCCAGCGGCCGGACTTCCCCAAACCCATTGGGTTGTCGGAGACTGACCGCGGCGCGTTGCTCTTCCTACGGTGCGAGATACGCGAATACGGCCAGAGCCGCCCACGTCGAGCGCTGCGACCACCGGCAGACGACTCCGAGTGATCGGAGCCAAAATCCCCTGGCCCCGGTTTCCAACACCGGGATCACCAGGGGGTTTTGATGTACGCAAAATGCCGTCGAGCGTCTGAAGGCGCAGCGGCCTCTGCGATAGGGGACCAGGCGGCCCCAAGGACCCCTCGCACAGTTCACCACGGCCCTATCGGGGCTATACCAAGGGTGATACGGAGCATGCCCATGCATCGCCCTTGGTATCACGGGTGGTTCCGCGAAAAACGCAGAGAAATCAAACAGTTCCCGCACCATTGTTCGCGTGGCTTACGCCCCGACCCCAATGTCTTTTCTGGCTATCTGCTGACCTGTCCTACCGTCCATGTCCTTGAAAACCGGAAACCCCCTCGCACGAGGCGGGCGCCACCCCTGAAGTAACCTTACAGGGGGGCTGCCTCTCGATTGCTCGGGGTACGCCATTGGGGTCGGGGCGCTGCGCTTCCACGACGAACAGTGGGCGGGGACAGTCCACTGGTCACCGCCAGACGGCGTGGATACGGTTCCGGCGCCGGCAACGGCGCCGGCAACCTAAAACTCGCCGCCGAACAATCGGCGGCGAGCTCGTTTCGTGAGACAATGACCGAGGACGGTTCTTTCGTTTCCCACCGGCGATTGCTCCCGCGGTCAGTTGCTACGACACGACGATCCGCGGCCCGTCGCCGGGCACGCTATGATTCTCGGCACCGATTACGTTTCGACAAATACCAAACCCGTTCGACTTTCGACCGACGCGCTGCGCCGGCACCTTTACATCGTCGGCAAGAGTGGGACCGGCAAATCCGTGCTACTCGACAACCTCATCACCGATCTAATCGAGAACGGTTCCGGCTGCTGCCTGATCGACCCGCACGGGGATCTGGCGGAAGCCGTGGCTTCACGGGTTCCGCAGAAGCGGATCAACAATGTCATCTACTTCGACCCAGCCGAGCTTTCTTATTCGCTCGGCTACGACCCGCGGACGTGTACGGCCCAAGACAACCGGCCCTTGGTGGCCGAGAACGTCCTCTCGGCCTTCGCTCATATCTGGGGCCTTTCGGCGCAACACACCCCACGATTGCTTCACATACTGCGCAACGCGCTGCGGCTGCTACTGGACAACCACGAGACTCTTCTGGGGATCCCTCGTTTGCTCACCAACACCCCCTATCGAACACAGTTGCTCAAGCGTTGCGAAGACGCTACCGTACTGATGTTTTGGGAGGACGAGTTCGGCCGCTGGAATGATCGGCAGCGGTCGGAGTATCTCGCGTCGCTGCAAAACAAACTGGGAGCGCTCATGTCCAACCCGACGATGCGCCACACGCTCTCGCACTCGACGCTGGACCTCGCGACAGCGATGAATGAGGTGGACCCCATCGGTTGG
>PLXO01000245.1 GCA_003151425.1 Acetobacteraceae bacterium | reverse complement strand
GCCCCTGTCACCGCGAGCGAAGCAGTCGTCTTCCATCACGGCGAGCCAGCCGCCGGTCCCGGCCTGCCGCAGCTTTCCGGCAACAGCCTCGATCTCATCGTCCGACGGATCGGTGTGACGGCCGATCGAGACGTGCCGGCCATCCAGCGTCAGGATGATCCAGCGCTTTTTAGTCGACACGTAGCGCCTCCGAAAGCGCCCCGTTACTGGCAACGTCGTGGTTCGGTGACCGTTCCGCCGACTGTGCGGTGTCGGCGAGCACGCGGTGCAGCGCGTCCAGCGACAGCTTCCTGCCGTGCTTGCCTCCAGCACAGCCTGGATCGCGCGCAGGGTGGCACCATCCGCGCGTAGAGTGCGGGCGTGACCGATCAACGCCAGCTCCGTCACATCGGGCAGCAGACTGCCGTCAAGCCGCCGGTTCCTTCGCGCGTAGCGCCTCAAGCACGTTGGCCTTGCTCTCGCCCTTGATAAGCTTCCACAATGCACTCGACCGACTCCAAGGAGTCGCAGTGGCATCGGCTTCGATTTTCTTGATAATCTCTAGCTGCTGGCTCGCATCCTTCTCGAACGGCTTGCCATCAACGAACTGCTTCACCAGCGGATCGTCGAACAGGTCGAATGCCTCTACGAACGCCCTTCGCTCAACGGTGACCCCCCTGAAGTGAAAGGGGTCGGTGAGCGCCTCTCGAATAATGCGTACAGAACCAACCAGAAAGGTCTGGATGGTTCCCCAAGGCTGGCGTCCTTCCCGATGATCTTCTGCCACTTGATACATCCCGAGCCCGAGCTTCGGTCGCATGCCGCCCTCAATGTTGGCCAATAACCTGATCAATAGATTATCGAGCACCGTGTCCAGCAGTGCCGGATCGGGAGACATGCGGAGGCCCATCTGCATGAGCATGTTCTGGCAGTCAGCTTCAATCTTCCCGCGCTGCGCCTTTACGAATTCTGACGGTTTCGTGTTGCCGGTGGCGGTGCCCAGAACTGTCATGCCTCGCTTCGCGACTTCATCAAGCTCCTTCTCAAACAGCGGGAAGGCGGCATTGGGTACCCACCGTTGGTTCTCCTGTAGCATCAGGCTGAAACGGCGGAGTGTGTCAGCCGCCTCATTGCGCCGATTGTCGAGTGTTTTGCGGGTTCTGTCGTCGAAGAGACTGATGGTAAATTGCTGATGCCGGCGCAATGCCCCAAACTGGGCGTTTGCCTGTTGCCCGAACATCGCTGGTGGCAGCGGCGCGTCGAACGGTGGCGGGCGTCCGACCCGATCTATACTGACCACCCGACCGGCAGTCAGAACCTTCTGCACCACCTCGAACACCGGATCGACCCGACGCAACGTGCCGGACGACGTGAGCGTTGGAAGCGGATTGCCAGTTGTGTCTTTCGCGCTGACCTCGCCGGTCTGGGGATCAACCTCAACGATAGGCTCGGCAGGAACGTCCTCCCCGTCCTGATCAAGCAGGGCGAGATAGGCGTCCCACAGCCTGCGTCCCTCATCCGTGCCAATAGGTAGGACGAGACGCGGCGCCGCCGCAGTTGTTGTCGTCAGAGGCTTGGAGTGTTGGTCGATCCAGTCCATCCATCGCCGGACAGCTTCGGCCCCGGTAGTGGTGAGAGGCACAGTCATTGTGGCATCGGTATGATCCCAGGATACGTCGACCAAGAAATTCGCCACGTTGCCGATGACGGCAGTGCCCGGGTCTCTCTCATTCGACCTGAGCCACAGAAGATTGGCCGGCCGGTCTGGGCCAGAACGTCTGACCATCACGCGAAAGCGAAAGCGCTCGTCGGTTGCCTCCTGGATGTCCAGCGCATCTTGCAGCACGTCATCCCAGGTTGGACAGCCCGCGTAGAGGGACAGGACCAGCAGCCCCTTGGGTTTATGTGGCTGCTCGGCAACCCAGCGGAGCCATTCTGCCCCGCGGTGATCGAGGCCACTGATCACTCCATAGAGTTCAGAGGTCCGACCGACCAAGTGACTCAGACAAGTAGGTTGCGAATACGCGACCGCGCCAGCCCGCACCCGAGTGTCTGGAATAAGATCAGGAACCGAGACTTCAATCTCTGGGACGGCACCGTCGCTCATCGTGGCCTCATCGGAGGTGTTGCGGCTTCGCCGGGGTACGGGCGTTATCGCGGGCGATAGACAATCCAGCCGATCGCCTGCGGTGACGAGGCAACTCGGGCACTTTGTTCAATATATCGAGGTGCATATTTTGAACAAGTGGTTGCGCTTCTCGCATGGACCTACGCGAGGTGTTCGCCACGAATCTGCGCCGGCTGCGCCAGGCAAAGCGCCTATCGCAAGACGACCTTGCGTATGATGCAGAGGTGAGCCGCAGCTACCTCAGCCAGCTAGAAAAGGGCGTGTTCTTTGCGAGCCTGCGGATCGTCGGTCGGCTCGCCGACGCGCTCGGAGTCGAGCCTGCCGAGCTGTTGCGACTACCGCAGAAGACCGGGCGCCGGAAATGACGGGCCGCCGAGTTGCCTGCCTCACCGAAGCGGGATCAAGACCACACGGCTGCTCAGCTCGCCATCACCTTCCTCAGCGCCGCCACCGACCCGACGCTGATGCCGGCCGCAAGCGCCGTTGCACGAATGTCACGTGCCAAGAGGACAGCGTCCTGAGCACTGCGCTCCTGACTGACACAACCGCGGCCAAACGCTCTGCCATCCAGGCTTGCGGGACCCGTGAGGCGCCTTCACCAGACCGGGAGCCGTCGGTCGCATGGAGGTGCTCAATTGGTCGCTACGAAAACGGCAATGGACCCAGGCCGGGCCCTTCGGGCGCGCGCGGTTCCGCCGATCCGTCACACACCCAAAATTCCGGAAAGTCGAGGTGACATCAGGCGCGTAATTGGCGGATCAATCCTGCCCAGCGGTCCAATATGGGCAAGATCTGATCCGCGCCCTCCGCAGGCAGACTGACGTTCACTCGCGCGGCCCCCACGTCGCGGAACCGTTGCAACTGTGCGAGGTCTTCGGGCGCACCGCCGATGGTCACCGGCAACGAATTCGGGTCCCGCCCGGCTTCGGCAGCCATCTGGCGGAAGCGCGGCATGTAGTCGTCTGGATTGCCGCTGCTTGCGTTCGGAAACCAGCCGTCGCCGTAGCGGATCGCGCGCCGCGCCGCCCACGGAAAGGCGCCGCCAAGCAGGATCGGCGGATGCGGCTTCTGCGTCGGCTTGGGCCAGGTCTGCATCGACGGGACCTTGACGATCTCGCCATTGTATTCCGCTGTCGACTTGGTCCAGATCTCCTTCATCGCCTCCATCTGCTCGCGCATCTTCTTCATGCGGGTGGCGAAGACCGTGCCGTGGGCTTCGATTTCCTCGACATTCCAGCCGCCGCCGATGCCGAACAGGAACCGCCCGCCGCTCACCTGGTCTATCGAGGCGACGAGCTTTGCCGTCTGGATCGTGTCGCGCTGAATGACCAGGCAGATCCCGGTGGCGACCTTGAGCTTCTTGGTGGCGGCAGCGGCGGCCGTCAGGGTGACGAACGGGTCCATCACGTCGTAGTAGCGCTTCGCTAGTTCGCCACCGCCGGGCGGCGGAGTGCGCCGGGGGACTGGAATGTGAGAGTGCTCCGCCGCCCACAGCGAGTCGAAACCGCGCTCCTCAAGCGCGACGGCGAGTTCGGCTGGGGAGATCGAGTAGTCGGTGAAGAAGATCGACGCGCCAAATTCCATGGCTGTGTGCCTTGACTGCTGATGCGGGCATGCTGGGCCGTTCCGGTGCCGGTGGCAAACCCGAATGGGCCTCCGGTTGGTCATACTCGCAGCCTGGCACGAGCGGCGGGTGCGAATGCTGAAGGTGGCCGACGCTCTTGGCGTCGGCGGTGCGTCGCGGCCCGCGTGCCGATTACCTGCGACGTGGATGCAAAGCATATCACTCACACCAACCGGCGGAAGCGTTGGCACTTCCAACGTTCCCGCCGGTTGGTATCGTGAGAGGGGTTGCCCGGGGAAGAAGCTTGCGGCCGCGCGCCGAACGGAGGCTCCTACAAGCCGCCCGACGACCCAGCGAAGTGTCAAAACTTCGGGGGCTGATATGAACCGGCGTGCAGTGCGCCAGCGTATCGGATACGCTGTCCCGCAAGCCACAGCCAGTGCAGGAGCGTTCCCATGGCAACACCGAAGACCTACGTCGACATTGAGAAGATGGTCGTCAAGGATGTATTTGACACCAAATACAAAAGCAGCCTGCCCCAGATCATGCAAAAAGCGGCAGAGAGGGCAGTCAAATCGTCGGGCAAGCTGACGTTGGACCAACCCAAGGACAAGGGCGCGAAAGGCTATTCCCTGGATGGCAGCCTGGTGTCGCTCGGTCCGGACAAATCCGGCAAGCAATTGCAGGCCGAGTGTTCGATGGCAATCTCAACATGGCCGGGCAGATCCATCAAGGCCATGCCAAGCGGCAAGGCGGGACTTGCGATCGAGGATCCGAGCAAGATCGCGGCCGCCGACGTCCAGGCCGTGGCCGAGGCGGTCGTGGAGGCCGCAATGAATGCGGCAACGAAATACATGGAAAAGAACGCCCCTTGACCGTGGCGACGCTGGGCATACCGGCCGCAAGTGATTGATGCCCTGACCACGGCACGAGGCGGGGCGCCGGCGCGAACATCATCGCGGGCGATGCTGGCTGCGCAGTCATCGGCCTGGGTCGACGCGCGAGATCAACCGGCGGCATCGTTGACACTTCCAACGCTCCCGACCGTGGTATCGCGCGCGGGGATGGTGGGGCGGCCGCGTGCCAAACCACGACTTATACTTGCCGGCCGTCGACCCAGCGAAGTGCCGAATCGTCGGGCAGCTGGGCCAAACGCTCGCCCTCCGCATTCGCGAGCACTCGCGAGTCGCTGAACGGCCACGCCGTCCGACTGGGGCAAGGTTCAGCAGGACATCGGAGCGGCGCCGCCGGACGAACCCAGGCACGTCCTACACAAATAGGTCTTGCATTATCGGACATACCGTCCTATAGCATCTAAGTCACAAACGGACACTACGGGACCCACCGTGCTCGTCGGATATGCCCGGACCAGTACCGCCGATCAGAAAGCCGGCCTTGCCGCCCAGGAGCGCGACCTGAGCGCCGCCGGGGCGGAGAAGGTGTTCGCAGAGCAGGTGTCCAGCGTCGCGCAGCGGGGCGGCCTGAAGGCGTGTCTGGAGTTCATGCGGGAGGGGGACGCGCTGGTCGTGACCAAGCCGGACCGGCTGGCTCGGTCCACGGCCGATCTGCTGGCGATCGAGGCGGACCTGTCTCGGCGCGGCATTGGCCTGTTGGTCCTGTCGATGGGCGGCGAAAGGCTCGACACGCGGAACCCGACCAGCAAGCTGATGCTGACCATCCTCGGCGGCGTGGCCACCTGGGAACGCGAGATCATGCTGGAGCGGCAGCGCGAGGGTATCGCCAAGGCGAAGGCCGAGGGGAAGTACAAGGGACGCAAGCCGACCGTCGCGGTCCAGGCCGAGCAGATCAGGGCGATGCGCGCAGCCGGTGAGAAGCCGGCGCATATCGCCAGGCGCCTCGGGGTAGCGCGGAGCAGCGTGTATCGGATGTTGGAGGGTGCGCTCGGCACCTCGGACGGGTTGCCGGGCACAGTGGCGGCGCGGTCAACCGGCTGATGGGTGGCATCACCGAACGCCGACGGCGGGGGTTGTGCACCGTGCAGAGGGTGAAGGCCGAGATGTCGGCAGCGCTGGTGGGGGTGATGGCGGGGGCTGATGTCACGACGCACGCGGTGCGAGCTATGGAAGCCCGGTGGTTCGCTGCCAGGGCTGCACTTCTTCCTGTATGGAGTACTTGATCATCATCGTCGTGCAGACCAACCCAGGCGGAATGGTGCCGGGGCGGGTGGTGCTGCGAAGGCGCTTTGTCGACGCCAGGCAACGCCGAAGGTGTTCGACCTGGCGGGTGGCGGCGTGGCTGCGACCGCGGGGGTGGGCACGATCAACCGCCTGCCTTGGGGTGCTGGTTCGGGCTCGCGGCACGGCGTGCCCGGGAGGAGGCCGAAATGCTTAAATGCCTGAGCGCGATCACGCTGGCAACGCACGACATGGCTCGCGCGGTTGCGTTCTACGGGGCGCTTGGTTTTGAGCTGAAATACGGCGGGCCACAGGCGTCGTTCACCAGCTTCCATGCTGGCAGCGGCTATTTGAACCTGACAGCGGCGCCGACAGAGCAGGTGTGGTGCCGGTGGGGTCGCGTGATCTTCTACGTCGATGACGTTGATGCACAGCATGCGCGCGCCGTAGCGGCCGGGTTGTCGCCTGCTTCCGGTCCGCACGATGCCCCGTGGGGGGAGCGCTTTTTCCACATTGTTGATCCCGACGCACACGAACTCAGCTTTGCACGGCCGCTATAATTGTGGTTCCGGGCCAGTGGGTGGGTCTCCCCCAGACCGTCGGAGATAGGTAGAGGTCGGTCCATGTCGTTTCTTGGGCCAGCACGCTCTTCCAAGCTCATCGACACCGCCTGGCGGATGGCATTCCGCCTGGGTTTCCCTCTCGCTCTCCTCTGGTGGCGACTGCGGCGTCCGCGGCATGAAGGGGCGCTGGTGGCGGTCCACGTTGGTGCGGCGCTGCTGCTAGTGCGCTCGTCATATCGGATCGCGTGGAACTTCCCTGGCGGCAGCGTTCGGCACGGTGAGACGCCGGAAGCCGCGGCGCGGCGTGAACTCGCCGAGGAGATCGGACTCGTGGCTTATTCCATGCTCCCCCGGGGCGTCGCCAGCGGGATCTGGGACGGGCGAAGGGACCAGGTGCATTTCTTCGAACTGCGACTGGATAGGCTGCCCGAACTGCAGCTCGACAACCGCGAGATCATCGCGGCGCGGCTTGTATTGCCAGAGGAGTTGCGCGGAATGCGGCTAACCGGGCCGGTGGCTGCCTATCTCGGCGGGCCGCCTTCACCTGACTGTGACCCAACTCGGCTGTAACCGCGGGGAGCGTCATGCAGCCGGATTCCACCCACTGCGGCGGGGGCGAGCCGCCCGGGCCGGAACCGCCGGAATCCACCCAAAGCGGCGGTAGATGGTCCGCCCGGCTTCTACCGCCGCAGTCGGCACCCAGCGCCGGCTGGCTTGGCGTCGCTCGACATCGTCCGCTCCATCGAGCGCGCGCGCAGTGCGGTTCGTGTCGCGGATTCTGCGCCACTGATCGCGGCGGCGTGCTTCACGATGCCGCTTGCACGAGCACCTCCGCATACACGGGGCGGGGGGTTCTGTCGGGGCCATTGATCGGCGTCACGTCCATCGGACAGGCCGAGAACACCACCAGGACGTCCATCAATGCCCGCAGCACGACCTCGTCGCCGGGCCGGCTTACCGGCGGCTCGATGCCGACGTGCCCATCGGCGCTGACCGGGATATTCATCCAGAGATTGACCGGGTTCGGAACAAAGTTGGCGTCGAACCCGGCGGCGAACAGGGCCTGCAAAAAATTGTCCCGGCACGTTCGATGTCCGGGAGCGCAACCGTAATGCTGGTACAACCACTTGTCGCAGCATGCGAACAGCATGTCGTGCCGTCCGGGTGCGGTATCCTTCTCCAGGGACAGCATTTTCGAGCGCCGGTTCGAGTAGAAAATGTCGCCTTGCCCGGGAAACAGATTTGCGATCATGCGCCTTGTATGTTCGACCGAGAGATACTCGCTGGTGTCATGACGCGCGAGCGCCCAGGTATCGACAACTTGTGATCCGAATGTGTTGACCAGCCGCACAGCGTCACCGACCGCGAGTGGCACGGCCCATCCGTGGCCGCCAGGGATTTCAGTTATGGCCATATGAACCTCAAACGGTCGCGTCGGCATTGTCGACGATGATCAGGGGAATATTGTTTCCTCTAATGCGCTCGCGTCAATGCCGGCGGCGTGGCGACCTGGGAACGCGAGATCATGCTGGAGCGCCAGCGCGAGGGCATCGCCAAGGCCAAGGCCGAGGGGAAATACAAGGGACGCAAGCCGACCGTCGCGGTTCAGGCGGACCAGATCAGGGCGATGCGTGCAGCCGGGGAGAAGCCGGCGCATATCGCAAGGCGCCTCGGGGTGGCGCGGAGCAGCGTGTATCGGATGTTGGAGGGCGCGCTCGGCGCGTCGGGCGGGTTGCCGGGCACCTTGGTGGCGGAGGCAACTGGCTGACGGGCGGCATGGTCGAACGTCGACGGCGCGGGCTTCGCGCCGTGCGGGGGTGAAGGCCGAGATGCCGGCGGCGCCAGTGGGGTGAGGACGAGAGGCTGATCAGGGCTCACCGCAATCGCAGACCGCGATTCAATCCCTTTTGTCTTCCGCCCCTGCGGGCTTGGCCCGCGAAGCGGACCAAAGCCGGGATGGGGCCTGACACGTCGTCCACAATGCAGGGCTGCTCTCGCCCTTGCTCCTCACGCAAGCGGGGTGGATTTTCATCTCGCCGATTTGCGCCATCTTGCCAGGGCGAGCCGGGAGGAAAAATGCGTCACGGTAGATGGCTGGAATTGCTGCGCGGCGAGAACGCCGCGCGCAGCGCTGTGGTCGGCGGCGGCATGATCATCCACGCCATCAGCACATTCATCGTCGTCACCATCTTGCCCTCGGTGGTCCGCGAAATCGGCGGGCTGCGGTTCTTCGCCTGGAGCACCACGCTCTACGTTCTCGCCTCCCTGCTCGGCGGCGCGCTGTGCGCGCGGCTGCTGGCGCGTGTGGGCGCGCGGGGCAGCTACCGCCTCGCCCTGCCGGTCTTCGCCCTGGGCACGTTGGTATGCGCCTTGGCGCCATCCATGCCGGTATTGCTGGTCGGCCGGCTGATCCAGGGTTTCGGCGCCGGAACGCTCTCGGCGCTGTCCTTCACCATGGTGCGCACGCTGTTCGACGAGGCGCTGTGGTCGCGCGCCTTGTCGCTAACCTCTGCGGCCTGGGGCGTGGCCACGCTGGCGGGACCGGCGATTGGCGGCGTGTTCGCGCAATACGGGGCCTGGCGCGCTGCATTCTGGTCGGTGCTCGCACTGGTGCCGTTCCTGCTAATTCTGGTGGAACAATCGCTGCCGCGCGACCTGCCGCGCCCGGCCCCACCGTCCACGCGCCTTGCATTGTTGAACCTGTGCCTACTGGCCGGCAGTGTGCTGGCGGTATCCGTCGGCAGCAGTGCGCCGCAGGCGGCGGCCAATGCGGCAGGATTGGCGGTAGCGCTGGCCGGGCTCACGTTGTTCGGTCAGCTGGAGGCGCGTGGTCGGCGTCTGCTGCCGCACAGCGCTTGCAACCCCGTGACCGCGCTTGGGGCGGCCTATGCGACGATGATGATGCTGGTCATTGGTGTCAGCACCGAGATCTTCGTTCCCTATTTCCTCCAGGTGCTACACGGCATGACGCCGCTGCACGCCGGCTACCTCTCAGCCCTGATGTCGGCCGGATGGAGCATCGGCGCCGTCGGCGGCTCAAGCCAGGCCGTCGGTGGCGTGCGTGCCCTGCTCACTGCCGGCCCGCTGCTGCTGGCGGGCATGCTCGCCGGGATGTTCTTGCTGGTGCCGCAGTCCGGCGTTCTCGGCGATGCCCAGCTGTGGGTGATCGGCGCCTTCCTGTTCGGCCAGGGTCTGGGTATCGGCGCCGCATGGCCGCATCTCTGCGCCAAGGTGTTCGCCTTTGCACCGGAAGCCGAGAAGGACCTGGCGGCGACCTCGATCACCATTGTCATCATGGTTGCCAACGCGCTCGGGTCCGCGCTGGGCGGGATGGTGACGAACCTGGCGGGAATGACCAACCCGGGCGGCCCGGAAGGCGCAGCGCCAGCGGCAGCGTGGCTGTTCGGGGTGTATGCGGTGGCGCCACTGCTGGCATTTCTGACGGTGGGCCGGTTGTTGCGGTTTCGGTGGCCCATGGCTCAGGCGCGTTGAACCGACGGATAGCAACAGCCTGGACATGCCCTATTGCCCGAAACCCAAGTGGATTCGGTGGCGCACTCATGCTCGGCTGGTGGGCGTGATCCGAGAGTGCCACGACCACCAGGTCGATCGCATGGTGCGGCAGTGGGGGCATCTGCTTCGCTGATGATAGCTGGACGGGCTGCCGGTTGCGCGGTGCCCGGTGCGCGGTGGCCGGCCGAAGGGCGTGCCCAACGGCGCCTATCGGCACGGGTTGCACACCGCGGAGGGGTGGCGGCCGGCTCGCCCGAGCGGGAACAGCCGGAATCGACCCATTGCAGACCAGCAGACCGAGGCGCTGCCGCGTCCCGGCGCAAGTCATGACTGCTTAGCCTTATCGAGGCAGCGGCGTGACAGGTCCGAGCATCGGACGAACTGGAGGCGCTTGCGAGCCGCTTTCAGCGCGTCGTCGCTAAAAAACCCCCCTTTACCCGGCGCCTGGCCCCAGCGGGACCGGGCCGCTCGGCGGCAGCGTTCCCTCGCGATCATGTTGCTCGTCGCCTTTCAGCGCAGGCGAGAAGACGCTGACCAGGTGGAGATCGCTGTGCGCCCGCAGCTTGT
>PLXO01000347.1 GCA_003151425.1 Acetobacteraceae bacterium | reverse complement strand
GCGGCGGCAGCGGCGCGGCGGGCGGCCCCGCCGCGGCAGCCGAGGCCGGGTGGGTGGACGCCAGCAGCGCGGCGGCCGTCGGGGTGGATGCAGGCAGGCTGGATGAAGGCGCGGCGGATGAAGCCCCGATGGCTGACGCCCCAGTGGATGAAGATGCTATGGACGAAGACGCGGTGGACGAAGTCGCCGTGGATGAACCGGGTAGGGTGAATGAAGCCGGACGGGCCGGTGAAGATTGCGTGACGGCGGCCGGTGGCACGGCGCGCTCGGCCAGCGGCGNNCGGCGGCACCACCTCCGGCGGCAGCCTGCCGTTGCCGGACAAGCGGTACCAGCCGATATACGCGCCGATCGCCAACACAACGCCGAGCAGCACCACCGCCCCGGCGGGCACGCCCCGGCTTGGCACCGGGGCCGGAAAAGTCAACTCGGTCAACCGGTTGACCTCGGCTGCCTCGGCACGGAACCGCCGTGTCAGCTCGTCCGGATCAAGCCCGAGCGTCCCGGCATAGCTGCGCAGGAAGCCGATCGCGTAGGCATTGCCGGGCAGGTCCGCGATGCGGCCCTCCTCCAGCGCGGCCAGGAACGGCAGGCGAATCCGCAGCGCCGCCGCCACCGCCTCCAGCGACCAGCCAAGCCGCAGGCGCGCGGCAGACAGGTCCGCCCCGACGCGTGGCGCCGTAGCAACCGGGTCCACATCCGCGGCAAAGGTGGACATGTTGATCCGACCTCCCGCAAGGTTACTTTTGCGTTCGTGCAGCACGACCGCCCTGACCTGATTCGCATTCGTCTGATGCTGGAATTACGCCGACATAACGCCAGCTTCTTCCAGTCCCGACAATGCCGGTTGTTCCAACACCCCCACACTGACTCGGATCGGTGCGCGCGTCACGCGAAGATTTGGATCAAAATTGTTTTGAAACGACATTGCCCATCCACCGGTTGGTATCAGCCGATTGGTATGAGCGGATTGGTATCAGACTGGCAGGCCCTGTTCGCGTGCCCAGGCGGCGATCGGTTCGCGCAAGCTTGCCGCGCCGGCCCCGCCGCGTCGAATCGACGTGAGCACCGGACGGAATGTAACCAGGTCGAGCTGCGCCAGCATCGCCTTGATCGGCAGGATACCAGAGGCCGGCATCGACAGCGTGGTGATGCCGAGGCCGACCAGCGCGAGTGCGTCCAGCGGCCGCCCCGCCGCCTCGCCGCAAAGCGAGACGGGAACCCCCCGGGGCGCACCTCCAGGCGTGCCGCCGAGCGTGCCCCCCGACGCGCCCCCCGATGTGCCCGCCTGGCGCATGCCGTCGCGGCCGGGCGCCGCGCGTGCGGCCTGCAGCACCTGCTCCAGCATATCGAACATCGGCTGCGACAGCAGATCGTAGCGATGGGCGATCGCCGGCGTGCCGCGATCGGCCGCGAAGGTGAACTGCAGCAGGTCGTTGGAGCCGATGGAGATGAAATCCACCTCTTTCAGCAGCTCGGGCAACTGCCACATCAGCGCCGGCACCTCCAGCATGGTGCCGACCCGCAGGCTGCGCGGTGCCGGGCGCACCCGCCTGGCCTCGGCCTCCAGCAGGTTCCGCGCGGCGCGGAACTCGGCCACAGTGGCCACCATCGGGAACATCACCGACAGATCGCGTCCGCCGGCGGCCAGCAGCAGCGCGCGCAACTGCCGGCGCAGCACGGCCGGCCGATCGAGCCCGATCCGCAGGCTGCGCCAGCCCATCGCCGGATTCTCCTCCTCGCTCGGTGGGCCGCCCGGCAGGATTTTGTCGGCCCCAAGATCGAGCGTGCGGAACAGCACCGGCCGCCCGGCCGCGGCGTCGAGCACTTTTGCGTAGGTCGCCGCCTGCTCCGCCACGTCGGCGACCGCGCCGCGCGCCAGCATGGCGATCTCGCTGCGATACAGGCCGATGCCGGCGGCGCCGGTGGTGTCGAGCTGGTCGAGCTCCAGGGCCAGCCCGACGTTCAACATCAGGCTGATCGGCGTGCCGTCGGCAGTGACGGTCGGGCGGTCGCGGAATGCCGCCCAGCCGGCCTGGCGCACGGTTCGCGCCTCCAGCGCACGGGCGTAAACCTGCCGCACATCGGCATCAGGTCGCAGGATCAGCCGCTCCTCGTCGGCGTCCAGCACCGCCGGGTCGCCCGACCGCGCCGCCGCCATCACCCCGCGCGCGCCGCCCAGCGCCGGCAGGCCGATGGCGCGGGCGACGATCGCGGCATGGCCGGCCGGGCTGGCCTCCTCGATCACCACGCCGGCGACGCCGCGCGCGTGCCAGTCGAGCAGATCGGCGGGACCCAGCCGGCGCGCGACCAGGATCGCGCCAGGCGGAACGGGCTCCGCGGGCTCCTGGCCGACCAGAATCGACAGCAACCGGCCGGCAAGCTCGTCAAGATCGGCCAGCCGCTCGCGCAGATAGGGGTCGGCGATGCGGCGCATGCGGTCGCGCACCTCGCCGGCAACACGCGCCACCGCCGCCTCCGCGGTGACGCCGGAGCGGATCACGTCGCCGACGCGGCGCAGCCAGCCCGCATCGGCGGCAACCAGCCGAAAAGCCGCCAGCACCTCGCGCGAGGCACTGCCGGCGGACCCGCCGGACGGGGCGCGGGCCGCGATCAATTCGTCGAGACCGCGCTGCATCCGCTCCGCCGCCGCGTGCAGCCGCCGGAGCTCTTCCGCCGGATCGTCGGCCAGCAGGCGATGCACGGACGGATGACCGCCGTGCACCAGCACCCGACCGACCGCAATGCCGCCGCCGAGCGACGATCCGGCGAACACCCGCGGGACGGTCGCGGCGACGCCCTCGTCGTCACCATTGGCGGCGCCGCCGGCCGCCAACAGCTCGGCCAGCAGCATGGACACCGTCTCGAGGACGTCCACCTCTTCCTCGGAATACTGCCGCGGATTGCGGTTCTGCGCGGCCAGCACCCCAACCATGCGACCGGCACGGCGCACCGGCACCGCGATCATCGACGCAAACGGCTCCTCCCCCGTCTCCGCGCGGTAAGCAAAGGCCGGGTGGTTCTGCGCGTCGGCGAGGTTCAACACCTCCTGCGTCGCCGCACATAACCCAACTATCCCCTCCCCCACCCGCAGACGCGTGCGGCCGACCGCCGACGGATTCAACCCATGCGTCGCCGCCAGCTCCAGAATCTCTCCCGGCCGCATCACGTAGATCGAACACACCTCGCTGACCAACTCAGCGGCCAACAAACGCGCCAACTCCCCCAGCGGCGCCGCATCGCTGGCCATGACCTGACGCAGCCGCATGAGCAACCGCCGGGGCGCACTCGCCGCCACGTCACACCACCAATCGCCCGGACCGAAGGAAGGTCAGGGCTCCGC
>PLXO01000285.1 GCA_003151425.1 Acetobacteraceae bacterium | reverse complement strand
GGCGATTCGAGTCAGACTCTAAGAGAGCATGTCGTCTTGCGTGTCCGCCATCGTGGAGAGACAGGATTTCACATTCTCCAAAGCTTCGGCCTGCATTCGATACCGATCTCTGGTGCTTAACTCTGAGAGGCCGATGTCGAGCACATTGAGTGCCGGTGGGTAGTCGGGGTCTGGCTCGATGACTACTAGCTTCCCATCGAGTGGCTGACCACGCGCGAAGAGCTTGAGCCGCGCGATTTTGGGGATGAGCTCGTTCTGCGAGTCAATGACAATGATAGAGCATTCGCCACGTTGTACACGTTCCAGGTCTTCTACAATCTGGGTTTGTAGTAGGGTCGTTTTGCCGGTGCCAGATGGTGCAATAACCCACTGGTGTTCGAATCGGACGTCTTGTGGAAATTCCAGGGTCCCGTGGGCCAGAATGCCAGTGAACCCGCAAAGGGCCGAGAGCCGTCCGGCGTCGAGCGGATAGAGGTACTGCCGTGCCAGTTCCTTTTGCTCCTTATCATCATAGATGTTGATAATGGAGTTCAGCGCAGCCTGCATATAAGCAGCTGGATCATGCGTATTCTGCACCATCATGCTGCCATCGAGCTGACGAGCTAAGCGTGCCTCGACACTCGTCCGCCGCGCTCATCGGTGGCCAGTTGTAGCCACCAATGCGGCCGAGGAACTGTCCTCGGCAATTGTATCGCGAGACCGTCGCTCGCGGCGGCTCCCGCTGCGCGGGAGCGGTGGACTGTCCGCGCAAAGTCGTCGGGGTCAGCGAAGCGCCACGACCCAAATGCTGATCCCGACGCTGTGCACGATGGCTGTAGTGGTAACTCAGGCTCGCGCGCATGCGGAGGTGATTCTGTCCTTCAGTCGTTGAGAGGGTGTTCGATAGAACAGTCGAGCAAGGTTGAAGGCAGAAAAGCATTTGGGTCGTGGCGGTAGCCATCGACGACTTTGCGCGGAAATGTGTGCGATAGCAACGCGTTAGCCGTGGCGATAGCCCGGGAAAGTTCTTCATACAGTGTATAGAACGGTATCCATCCCTTTTGGGATGGGCTCGCGGCGAAAAAAAGGGGCGGGGAGGTTTCGAACCCTCTCCCGCCCCCGCTCCTGTCAGGCCGGCTCAAGCTCCGGCTGACGAGGAGTCGGCGCGTCTCGATTGGCAGACTTGGATTGCAGCCAGGCCATGACTTCCGACAACCACCAGCCAACTCGGCAGCGCGGTCCGTTCCCAAGTCGCAAGCGCTTGGGGAACTGGGTCGCAGCTTCCAGGCGTGCAATGTGAGCATCGGAGTAGAGGACCAAAGTGCGCAGTTCCTTCTTTCCAACCAAACGATCCTGCATCGGACTAACTCCCGTGAAGGAGCTTCGTCGCGACTAGGCTCGGTTACCGGGACACCCCGGCGGGATCGAGGGTAGCAGATTTCAGCAATGAAGCGATATGACTTTCCCATAGGACGTTCGCGGCGCGCATCTCGTCCTGGAAGCTGTGCCGTTGGTAGACCCCAACGATGCCGCCAAGGCTGCCTGAGACGTGGTTGAGGAGCTTCTCCGTTACCTCAAGGCGGACGCCAAGGGCGGCTAAGCCCGTCGCAAACGTCCGTCGAAGGTCGTGGAGGGTCCACGGCGCGATGCGACAGGTCTTGTCGAACTTCGCCTTGAAATTCGACCAGCCGGTTATCGCGACGTCCGGACCCCGATTGCCAGGGAAGACATGCGGCCCAAGGCGCGGAACGGCCGCCAAGATATCGGCCGTCATCTGGCCGTACGGGAAGGTGTGGGTGCGCTTGTTCTTGGTCGCCGCGCTGGGCAGGGTGATTGTTCGCTTCTCCGTATCAATCCAGTCCCATCGGAGCGATCCGATCTCCGTGCGTCGCTGGCCGGTAAGGATCAGGAGCTGGAGGGCGGTGCCGAACTGGTAGCCGCCACTGCGGGCAGCCAGGTAGACCCGGCATAGCTCGTCGTCTGTAAGCACCCGTTCGCGCGGGAGAGGCTTCGTGGGAGACGACAATCGCTCACACGGATTGGCCTGGACGAGACCGCCGCGCGCCGCCCAACGGAAGAAGATTTTGATGGCGGCGAATGCGTGTGAGCATTCCGAGGGCGTCGACAACAAATTGTCGATGATGCGCCTGATGCTGAGGGCCGTGATGTCCCCAAGCTGCTTCGTCCCGAGCGGCGCTAGGAAGTGGCGGGTGAGCAGGCGGCGATAGTCCCGGGCCGTGCGCGGTCGGTTGCGCTTCTCGCTGCTCAAGAGGAATTCGTCGAGTGCCGTCTCGAAAGTGACCGTCGGCGGCTTGTTCAGGCCAAGCGTGATTTCGGCCATGAGGCGACGCGCCTCGCTTCGAGCGTCGGCGAGGGAAATGATGGGGTAACGACCGATCGTCTGGCGTGTCCTGGTTTCGCTGTGGACGACGACAAAGGACCGGGCCCCTCCCTGCGACAGCCGCAGTCCAAAGCCCGGCAGCGAAGCGTCCCAATACGTCGCCTGGCCAGCTGCTGGGGCTGCGAGATTGCGGATCGTGATCTCGGTGAGGCGCATACTGGGCATGGTCTTAGGCTCTTCCTAGGCTCTTTCAGACGGGGTGTAGCGGGGGTTTCAGTGGTTCGCTATGTAGAGGAGTTCGGTAAAAAAGCAAGGGAAATCAGGGGCTTCGTAGGGGCTATGTTCAGCTATGAGAAACCCTCGCAGCGGATTTTGATTCCGTCATGCGGAGGTTCGAATCCTCCCGCCCCAGCCATCCGCGCCCGGTTGCAGCGTGGCGCTACGGCGCGACGGCCTGCCACTGATCGTGGATCAGCTCGTGGCACAGCGCGAGGAAGGCTTTCACCGTCTGCGTGCGGCGCGTGTTCCGCATCATCATGATGCCGAGCGTCAGCCGCTTCGGGTTTCCCTCCAGCGCGAGATAGGCAAGCTTGTGGCCGTCGAGCGAGGCGCGGTTGCGGGGCTGCGCATTGGCCAGGCCGAAGCCCTCGCCGCGCGCGGCCAGGCTGCGAATGACGTCCATATGCTCGAAGCTTCCGGCGATACGCGGTTGCAGGCCCGCGCGATGGAACAGCGACAGGAAGTAATCGCGGCTGATCGGCAGATCGAGCAGCAGGAAGGGCTGCGCGGCCAGTTGCTCGATGCTGACGCTGCGGTGCCGCGCAAGCTTGTGGCGGGTGGAGACGAAGGCGAACGGGGGCAGCGTCGCCAGCGGCGTGAACGCGAGATCCGGAGGTATGTCCATGTCGTAGCCTAGCAGAAGCGACAGCCGACCGAGGCGCAGTTGGTCGATCAGCCCGGGCTGGTCGCCGGCGACGGCGTCGATCCGTACCGTGTCGTAACGTCGTTTGAATACGTGCAGCAGGTCCGGCATCACCAACGGGTAGAGGGTGGCCAGGCAGCCGAGGCTCAGCACGCCGGCCACCTTGGTGGAGAGCTCGCTGGCAGCCGCAATGAGCTCGCCCGCCTGCAGCAACAGGCCTTCCGCCTCGCGCAGCACACGCTGGCCTTGCGGGGTCAGGGACAGGCCCTGGGCGTGATGGCGGATGAACAGTTGGATGCCGAGCTCGGTCTCGAGATTAGAGATCGCGGCTGAGATCGCCGGTTGCGAGATATGCACCCGCTCGGAGGCGAGCGTGATGCTGCCGGTCTCGGCGGCGGCGACGAAGTATTCGATTTGCTTCAGCGTGAAGCGCAACATGTTGGGGCGTTCTCCGCGGACCAGGTGGTTCAGTATTTCCGAAGCCGGAGGTCTGAGGCAACCAATATGTTGAAGCAGGGTGCGCTGCCTGCATCCGTGCGAGAGCCCGGGAAGGGGAGCATGACATGTGTCACGCGCGCATTGAATCCGGCGAGCACGCCGTCATCTGGCGTGCCCCGGCTCAGGCAGCGTGAGAAAGCAAGATCCACCGCGGAGCACGCGGAGCTCGCGGAGCAGGAAGTTGCAGCACTTCACTCACAGTGCCGGCGTCTGCCTTGTCCGCGAGCTCTGCGAGCTCCGCGGTGGATCTTCTTTGTTCCGATGAAGGCCGGAATTGGAACGCGGCGCCGGGTTACCGCCCGGTATCACCCTTTTGGTATCATTCCGCCGGCAGCTCGGCGACAACATCGACTTCCACCAGCCACTCTGGCCGCGCCAGCGCGACCACGACAAGGCCGGTGAACACCGGGAACACGCCCTTCAGCCAACGCCCGAGCATCTGGTAGATGATCTGCCGATAGCGAATGTCGGTCAGATACACCGTCACCTTGCAGATATGCTCGAGTGAGGCACCGCATTCGCGCAGCAGTTGATCGACGTTGCGCATCACCTGTTCGGCCTGCTCTGCCGGATCGCCGATCCCGACGCTGACGCTGGTGTCGAGGTCTTGCGGACACTGGCCGCGCAGATAGATCGTCCGCCCGGCAATCACCGCCTGGCACAGATCGTTGTCGAGCTTCTGTTCCGGGTAGGTATCGCCGGTGTTGAACTTGCGGACGCGGGTATGGACCATCGTGCTACTCCGCCGCCTGACGCAGGCCAGGTTTGATCGGCCGTACCCGATCCGACAGCCCGGCCGATTTCTGCACCACGCGCAACGTCTCCTGCCAATCGAAACTGCGATACACCGCCGCCAGGTTGGCATAGGGCGGCGACTGCGCAAACAGTTGGAAGGTCAGCCGGTGGCCGGCGTAGTCCGAGTTCAGCAGGTCGCGCGCGAAAGCCAGCAGCTTGCGGCGATCCTCGGCCTGCCAGCCGTCGTTCACCGAGTAGTATTTTTCCAGCCATGGCGCCGTTTCCGGATCGCGGAACGTCGCGGCGTCCGGCGTGACGCAGATCTGGCCGCCGCACAGCTCGCGCGCGATATGCATCATGTTGTGCAGTTGCGACGAGGCCAGCACGCGCCCGGTCATCAGCAGCGACGGGTCGGGCATCAGCAGGCCGGCCGGGCTGCGCTTGGCGGTGGCGATCGCCGCGATCAGATGGGCGTTGATGCCCTCGCGGTAGCACGCCAGTTGGGCAGCTTCTCCTGCACCGCCTGCTGGGTGTCCAACCCAGTCTGCTTCACGTTGAACAACGCGGCACCGATCATGAAGTCGGCGAGCTTGATGTTGCGCTGAACGAAGGCGAAGGCGCTGTAGCGATGCAGCGTGGCGCGGATGAACGTCGCCGCCTTGGTATGGCGATAGAACAGCACGTCCTCCCACGGGATCAGCACGTCGTCGAAGATCAGCAGCGTATCGACCTCGTCGAATCGGTTCGACAGCGGATAGTCCTCCAGCGACGCGCGGCCGGCGAAACCGGTGCGGCAGATGAACTTCAGGCCCGGCGCGCTAAGGTCGCTGATGAAACCAACCGCGTAGTCCGAGAGCTGCGAATCCCCCCAGTTGGCGATTGTGGGTTTGGTGAACGCCTGGTTGGCGTAGGCCGCGGCGGTTTCGTATTTCGCGCCACGCACGATGATGCCGGCGTCGGTCTCCTTGACCGCGTGCAGCAGCATGTCGGGGTCCTGGTCCTGCGGCCGCTTCGATCGATTGCCCTTCGGATCGGTGTTGGCGGAGACGTGGAACGGGTCCTCGCGCACCACGCGTGCGACATGCCGGCGGATGTTCTCCGCGAATTGGGGATTCACTTCGTTCAGCACGTCCTGGCCGTCGTAGAGCGACCACATCTCGCCGACGGTCTCGTCGCCGACGCGGGTGACGATGCCGCCGACCTCGTCGAGCACCGCGTTCACCGCGTCGCGCTTGGCGTGCCAGTCGTCCTGGGTGGTCGGCAGCTTGTTGCCGATTGCGCAGACATCGCCGGTTTCGTCGCGATACGTCATCAAAGGCGCGTGCGCCGCCTCGTGCGCCATGTCGTGGATGCGCGCTCGGACATCGACCAGTGGCTTGAACATGGGATGCACGGAGACATCGCGCACGCGTTCGCCGTTGATCCAGACCTGGCGGCCGTCGCGGATCGAGTCGCGGTATTGCTGACCGGTGCGGATCATGAGTGTGCTTCCATTGGCATGAGGGTGTTGCGCATCGTTGCGGTGTTGAGCATCGGCCGAGGCGCGGCATACTGACGGTCGGCGTAGATCAACGGCATGGCATCGCGGCTGATCGTTTCGCTGACCTGGCCGAGCAGGACCGCGTGGGTGCCTGCGTCATGCGCCTCGAGCAGGCGGCAATAAAACGAGCACAGCGCGTCGTCCAGAGCGGGTGCGACGGGGGCGCCGATCTCGTGCCAGTCGGCGCAGGCGAAATCGAAGGGCGGGAAACCATGCGACCGGCCGGCGAACGTGTCGGCGACATGCGCCTGGTCGGCGGTCAGCAGGTTGATGGTGAACACGCCGTTGGCACGGATCGCGCCGCAGACGGGGCTGCGCCGGTTGATGCAGGCGAGCACGATCGGCGGATCGGCGGAGACCGAGGCGATCGCACTGACGGTTACGGCCAGGCGCCCGGCCGGTCCCGAGGTCGCCACGACAGCGACGGCGGTGGCCGCGCGGCGCATGGCCACCACGAAGGCGTCGCGATCGGCAGTCTGGGCCGCACTGTGGGCCATGGCTGGATTCCTTGTGTCTGTCCCTCGACGTGGTCTTAGGGCGAGAGAAGGGCTAAGGAAAAGACGATCTTTATGTGGTTTGGCTTCGGAAAAACCGAAGCAACAAGCAAGGTTCACCACAGAGGCACGGAGGCACAGAGCAGCAAGCCTGGCAAAACCGGTGCTTCGCGCGAAACAAATTGGCTTCCTTCTCTGTGCCTCTGTGGAGAACCTTGCTGACACTGTGCAACCGCAATGGACTGATGCCACCAGTCCAGGGCACCATCCTGAAGCAGTCATTGTTGGGCCTCGCGTTGTAGGCCGGGCCATGACGCGGCGAAAGACCGGCGCGTCCTACCGACGCCCCCCGCTGCCGGAGCTGCCGTCGATCCTTCGCTCCAGCATCCCGCTCGCCAGCGACAGCGGCCAGCAGATCAGGAAATACAGCAGGGCGACCAGCGGATAGATCGTCATCGGATCGAACGTGACGCTGGTCATCAACTGGCCGGCCCGGGTCAGCTCCACGAAACCGATGAGCGAGGCGATCGCCGTGGATTTGATAAGCTGCACCAGGAATCCCACCGTCGCCGGAATCGAAATGCGCAGCGCCTGCGGCAGGATCACGAGGAAAAGCAGCTGCGGATACGTCAGCGCCAGCGATTGCGCCGCCTCCCATTGGGTGCGCGGGATCGCCTCGATCGAGCCGCGCCAGATCTCGCCGAGAAACGCCGCGGCGTTGAGCGTCAGCGCCAGCACCACCGCCGGCCACGGATCGATCCGCAGGTCGAGCACGACCGCGAGACCATAATAGGTCAGGAACAACTGCATCAGCACCGGCGTGCCCTGCAACAGCTCGATGAAGCCGCGCGCCAGCCAGCGCAGTGGCCGGATCGGCGCGGTGCGCAGGATGGCGACCAGCAGGCCGGGTACGCCGCCGCAGCCCATCGCCGCCAGCGACAGCAGGATCGTCCAGCGCAGGCCGCCGAGGACGAACAGGAATTCCGACCAGCCGAAGCCTCGGGTCATGGGGCGGTGCTCACGCCGGACGCCGCGTGAGCAGCAGCCAGCCAAGCGCGTCGAGCAGCAGGCGGAAGCCCAGTGCCATGACCAGGTAGATCAATGTGGCAGCGAAATAGAACTCGAAGGCGCGGAACGTTGTGGACTGCAGCGTGTTGGCCACTGCGGTCAGGTCCACGGCGGAGATCGAGGACACCACGCTCGATCCGAGCATCAGCAGGATGAACTGGCTGACCAGCGCCGGATAGACGATGCGCAGCGCCGGTCGCAGCACGATGAAGCGGAAGATGTGTCTGCCGTGCAGGCCGAGCGCGCGGCCGGCCTCGATCTGGCCGAATGGGATTGCTTCGATGCCGCCTCGGACGATCTCCGTTGCGTAGGCGCCGAGGTTGACCGACATGCCCAGCAACGCGGCCTGGTCGGCGCGCAGCCGTAGGCCGATCGCCGGTAGGGAGAAGTAGATGATGAAGAGCTGCACCAGGAATGGCGTGTTGCGGATCAGTTCGACGTAAGCGCGTACGATGAAGCGCGCCCAGGGCGGTCCTGAGGTCGAGACCGCGGCGCCGACAATGCCGACGGCCAAGCCGAATAGCATGGCGAGGGCTGAGAGGCGGATCGTCAGCAGCGCGCCGTGCAGGAGAAGTGGCAGATTGTCGAGGACGACGCCGAACTGGAAGACGTAATGCATCAGGCGCGTTCCTCGTGACGGCGTTCGATGTGCGTTGCGCACTTCGTGGTATAGGGCGGCGAGGTTACATTACCGTTATGGATCGGGAAGACAGGGAGGACACTCCCCCTCCCCTTGAGGGCTTGGGCCGCGAAGCGGACCAAGGGTTTGGGGGAGGGGTCGGTGCGGGTACGAAGATTCGGTGCGATACTGGCGCCAACCCCTCCCCCCAACCTTGGTCCGCTTCGCGGCCCAAGCCCTCAAGGGGAGGGGGAAAGCTTTCTCTTTCTCTTTCGCCTTTGCCTTCCCTCCCCGATCTTACGTCACATCGTGGGCAGCTCGGGCAGTTTCAGTCCGGTGTATTTCTCGTAGATGCCGGCGAAGAAGCCGTCCCGCTTGTGCAGGAACACCCAAGTATTGATCCAATGCAGCAGGTCCCAGTCGCCCGGGCGCACCACTGCCGCGTAATAGGCTGTCGTGACGGTGAATTTGCTCTCCAGGTGCTTGTCGGGATTCTTGTCCGCGATCGCCTTGGCCGCGAAGCCGGACATTCCGGCACCGTCGACCTGACCCGAGACCAGCGCCTGGATCGTTGCCGAAATATCGTCGAAGAAAACGATCTCGCAGTCCTTGGGCGCGATTTTCGGCACGGTGGCTTCCTCCAGCGTGCCGCGCGTCAGGCCGATCCGCTTGCCCGACAGGTCGGCAGCCGATGCGATCTTCGTGCCAGCCGGCGCGGTGATCACGATGGTCAGCGCGCCGTGCGGATTGGCGAAGGCGACCGTCTTGGCGCGATCAAGCGTGACGCTGAGCGAGGCGATCGCGACATCCGCACGTCCCGACAGCACCGCGGGAATGCGCGCGGGCGCCGTCACCTGCACCATCTCGAGCGCCACGCCGAGATCCTTGGCAAGCTGGCGGACCGCGGCGATCTCCAGACCGTCCGGCTCGCCCGAGGTGTCGAGCACGCCGAATGGCGGCGAATCGACCTCCACCGCGACGCGGATCTTCTTGTCCTTGAGGATGCGGTCGAGCGTCTGCGCATGCGCCGCGCCGGTGCCGAGCAGCGGCGCGGCGCAGAACAGCAGTGCCAGTGCCGTCGCGATCAGCTTCTTCATTGCGTTTTCTCTCCCCGGGCCGCGTTGTTGATTCAGACCGGCATCTCGCGCCCGTAAATGCCGGTCTGCTGGTGGTTGCGCTGTCATTGCGAGCGAAGCGAAGCAATCCCCCGCGTGCAATGGTGCGGTATCTCTGGGAGATTGCTTCGCTTCGCTCGCAATGACAGGGATCGCTGCATCAGGATGGGTCGGGTCGGGACACACCGGCACGCAGCCGCGTCAGCCCGTCCCGCAAGGCATCGCGCAGCAAGCTGATATCCGTTCCGTAGCCGAGACAGCGAAAGCCGCGCGCACGAAACGTCTCGGCCATTGCCACCGATCCGGCAAGGATGCCCGGTGGCTTGCCGTAACGACGGCAGGCGGCGACCAGCGTATCGACGGCGGCGTTGAAGTCCGGGTGATCGAACTGCGCGGTGATGCCCATCGTGTTGGTCAGGTCGAAATGACCCAGCCAGCCGATATCGACGCCGTCCACCGCCATGATGGCATCCGCGTTGGCGATGCCGGTCGCGGTTTCGATCAGCGGGATCACCAGGGTGCGCGCGTTGGCCTCTGTCATCTTGCGGATGGCGTCGCCCTCGATGAAATCGTCATGGGCCATCCCGAACGCGAGCCCGCGCACGCCTGCCGGGCGATAGCGGCACCAGGCAGCGATCTGCGCGGCCTGCTCGGCGGTCTCGACCATCGGCACCATGATCCCCATGGCGCCGGCATCGAGCACCGGCGCGATCAGGTGATAGTGGCAGCCCGGCACGCGCACGATCGGCACGATGTCAAGCCCGCGCGACGCGGCGATCTGCTGGCGGATCGTCTCGATGCCGATCCCGCTATGCTCCATGTCGAGGATCACGAATTCCGCGCCGGCGGCGGCCAGGACCGCCATGAGCCCTGGGGTGAAGAATTCGAACGCCATGAGCCCATAGGCGGTGCCGCCGTCGGCGAGCGCGGCGCGTACCGGATTGGGGCGCAGCAGAGCAGTCATGCAGGGTGCTCCATCGGTTCCGACCCGGCGTCGCGCGCAAATGCCAGGCGTTCGGTGGGAATCAGCTTCTTGTCGGTCCGCCTGCGCATCATCTTGCGCTCAGGGCAGGTCGCGGATCGGGGCGCCGATCAGCTCGGCGAGGATGCCCGGCAGCGTCGGCATGAATCGCTCGCCGTGGCCGCGCACATTGGCAAGCTGATACAGTTGCGAGGCAGATTGGGCCACAAAGGATGGCGCCTGCACGCTCTCGGCAAGCCGGCAGTAGAAGCGCAGATCCTTGCCCGCGATGCGCAGCGGGCCACGCAGCCGGCTGTCGTTGCCGTCCAGCACCCAGGGCATGACCATCTGGAACATGGCGCTGTTGGCGCCGCCCGAGGACACCACGTCGTAGAGCTTGCGCAGGTCGACGCCCAGCTTCGAGGCGGTGGCGATCGCCTCGGCAATCACCGCGCTGGTACCGATCGAAATGAAATTGTTGACCAGCTTCAGCGTGTGCCCGCTGCCGAGCGGCCCCGCCTCGATAATGGTGTCGGCATAGGTTTCGACGATCGGGCGAACGCGGGCCACCGCGTCCGCGTCGCCGCCGAGGAACGTGCTGAGCTTACCCGCCTCGGCTTCAAGCGGCGTGCGGCCGACCGGGGCGTCCACCATCGCGCAGCCTCGGGCGGCGTAGGCGGCGCCGATGAGGCGCGTCTGGGTTGGATCCGCCGTTGTGGAATCGACATGGATCATCCCGGGACGGCAGCCTGCCAGCAGTCCGTCCGGGCCGAACACCGTCGCCTCCACCTCGACCGAGGACGGCAGGCAGGTGAAGACGACGTCGGATGTTGCCGCCACTTCGCGTGGGTTTTGCGCCTCCTGCGCGCCGGCGGCGACAAGGTCGTCCACCGGGGCGCGATTGCGGTGGCCGAGCACTGTCAGTCGATAGCCGCCGCGCAGGATGTGTTTCGCGGCGCCATGGCCCATCAGGCCGACGCCGATATAGCCCACGCGGAGCTGATCGCTCATGCTGTTTCCCCCCGACCGCCCCGCGGCTTTGGCGTTGCTTCGCGCGCCGCTGCCCCGTCGTATGACGGATCGTGCGAGACGTCCATTTCGATCCGCGCCGGATCGGCGTGGTCGTCATCGCCGCCGGTCGGCACAGCCCTCTGCGACGGAGCCGCTGGGGATGGCCGGGTCAAGCCCGGCCATGACGGGGGGTGGGGCAGCGTACGTCAAGACTTTCGGCCGCCGGTATTAGAGCACGTTCACGCTGACTGGAATCGCCGATCCCACCTGTCATAGTTCCCACCTGTCATTGCGAGGAGCGCAGCGACGAAGCAATCCCCTGCCGTGGGGGATTGCTTCGTCGCTGCGCTCCTCGCAATGACAGGGTACGTTTCCGGTCAGGGTGAAAATGCTCTAGTGCCGGAAATGACGCATCCCGGTGAACACCATTGCGATGCCGGCCGCATCCGCCGCCGCGATCACCTCGGCATCACGCATCGATCCGCCTGGCTGGATCACCGCCGTGGCACCGGCCGCGACCGCCGCCTCCAGCCCGTCGGCGAACGGGAAGAATGCATCGGACGCGACCACGCTGCCGCGGGTCAGCGGCTCGGGCGCGCCGGCCGCCGTCGCGGCCTCGGCACTCTTCCATGCAGCGATGCGCGCACTGTCGACGCGGTTCGGCTGTCCGGCGCCGATGCCGACCGTTGCGCCGTCCTTGGCATAGACGATCGCATTGGACTTCACGTGCTTGCAGACGCGGAATGCGAAGATCAGATCGTCGAGCTCGGCCTCGGTGGGGGCGCGCTTCGTAACGACCTTCAGTGCCGTGCGCGACACGCGGCCGGCGTCGCGCGTTTGCACCAGGAAGCCGCCGGCGACGCGGCGAAAGGTCAGGCTGGCCGCCGCCGGATCGGGCAGGCCGCCGGTCAGCAACAGCCGCAGGTTCTTCTTGCGCGCCAGTGCGGCCTTCGCCGCGTCGTCGGCGTCGGGCGCGATGATCACCTCGGTGAAAATGGCAGCGATCTTCTCCGCCGCCGGCGCGTCCAGCGTGCGGTTCACCGCGACGATGCCGCCGAACGGGGAGATCGGATCGCAGCGGAATGCCAAGTCCCACGCGTCCGACAGCGTCGCGGCACTGGCCACGCCGCACGGGCTCGCGTGCTTGATGATCGCAACGGTGGGGGCGTCGAACTCGGCGACGCATTCGAAGGCGGCGTCGGTGTCGTTGAGGTTGTTGTACGACAGCTCCTTGCCCTGGACCTGCGTCGCGGTGGCGATGCCCGGGCGCTTGTCGGTCACGTAGAACGCAGCGCGCTGATGCGGGTTCTCGCCGTAGCGCAGCTCCTGGCGCAGCGTTCCGGCGAAGCCGAAGTGCGGCGGGAAGCCGGTGTCGTTGTGGCGGGCGAACCATCCGGTGATGGCCTGGTCGTAGGCAGCGGTCGACGCAAAGGCCTCGAACGCCAGGCGGCGGCGCAGCGCGAGCGTGGTGCCGCCGTGTTGGGTGAACTCGGCCAGCATCGCGTCGTACTGCGACGGGTCGGTCAGTACGGTGACGAAATCATGGTTCTTCGCCGCCGCCCGGATCAGCGCCGGGCCGCCGATGTCGATGTTCTCGACACATTCGTCGTACGGCGCACCACGCGCCACCGTTGCCTCGAACGGATACAGGTTGACCACGACGAGATCGATCGGCGCAATGCCGTGGGCTGCCATCTGCGCGAGGTGCTCCGGCAAGTCGCGCCGGCCGAGGATGCCGCCGTGGATCTGCGGCACCAGCGTCTTCACCCGCCCGTCGAGGATTTCGGGGAAGCCGGAATGGTCCGAGACCTCCTTCACCGGAACACCGGCGTCGCGGAGCGCGCGGGCCGAGCCGCCGGTGGACAGGATTTCTACGCCACGCGCCGCCAGCGCCTGGGCTAGCGGCAGCAGGCCGGATTTGTCAGACACCGAGATCAGGGCGCGGTGGATCGGCAGGATGTCGGTTGCGGGTGGTCCGGGCATGATGTGGTTCCGGGTGTGGAGTGCGTGCGCACACTTTGTATCTCCCCCTCCCNNGGGAGGGGGAGAAGACAGGGCTAGACCGACACGCCGAGCAGGTCCAGCGTGCGACTCACCACGCTTGCCTCGTCATACAGCGCACAGGCGCGCTCGCGCCCAGCTTCGCCCATGGCGAGGCGCAGCGTCTTGTCTCCCGCCAGACGGGCCAGCGCGGCGGCCAGCGGTGCCGCCTGTCGCGGCGGGACCAGCAACCCGGTCTCACCGTCCACCACCTGCTCGCGCGGACCCGAAACATCGGTCGCGACGACCGGCAAGCCGGTCAGCATTGCCTCGATCACCGACATCGGCAGGCCCTCGAAATAGCTGGGCAGGGCGAAGATATCGGCCGCTTGCAGCAGGGCGGCGACGTCCTCGCGATAGCCGAGCAGGCGCAGCCGTGGCCCGAGGCCGGCATCGCACAGCAGCGTCCGCATGTCGTCGCCGCGATCCGAGGTCAGCCGCTCGCCCACCACCCACAGCTCGGCTGTCGGGACGTCGCGCATCGCCGCAGCCAGTTCGGGATAGCCCTTTTCGCGCACCAGGCGCGACACCGCGATCACCACGACCTGGTCCTCGGCAACCTGGAGCGACGCGCGGACGCGGGTGCGCGCCGCCGGATCGGGCCGAAACGCCGCGGGGTCTCGCCCATTGCCCACCGGCGTCGCCCGCGCGCTGAGGTGCAGACGGCGCGCATCCGCTGCCTCCGCTTGCGACACGGTCAGGTAGACGTCGGTGACCCGGCCGGCGAGCCACTCCATCGCCAGCCCGGCCGCCCGGCGCGACCAGGATCCGGGCTGGTTGAAGAGGTATCCGTGGCAGGTATAGGCGATGCGTGGCACGCCGGCGCAGCGCGCGGCCAGCCGGGCGAGGAAGCCGCTGATCGGCATGTGCGCGTGCACCAGGTCCGGCCGCTCGGCGCGGAACAGCCGCACCAGGGCAAGAAATGCCCGCAGATGCGCGAGTGGCGAGACGCGGCGGGTGAACGGCAGCCCGACCACGCGGAAACCCTCGGCGCGCACCTGAGCCAGCAGCGGGCCCTCGGCGCAGACGCCAACGACCTCGTGGCCGCGCGCGCGAATGCCGCGCATCAGCGGCAGCAGGAAGTGCCGCAGCGAGAAGTCGACGTTGGTGAGCTCGATGATCTTCATTCCGTGGGGCGTTATGCGGGATCGATCGCGGCGGCGAAACCGGGCAGACGGGCTTGCACGGTGCGGCGGCGCGGTTGCGGCGGTCAGGTCACGGAGCCTGCGTGCGGCCCGCATGTCTCACACTGTCGCGGGATGTCGGCGACGGGCAGTGTCGTGCCCCGAGAGATCACCGGGGCCGTGAGCGCCTGCGCCAAGATACGCGAGTCGGGCTTTGCGTGTGCGGCGTTGGGGTCGACACGGCGCGCCGGCTCTGGCTAAGGTCGCGGTCATGGACAATGTGCTGGACCGGCCATGGACCACGGAGACTTTCCTTGCCTGGGAAGACAGGCAGGAAGGCAAGTTTGAGTTCGACGGGCGGGACGTCGTCCCGATGACCGGCGGCAGCTTCGCGCATCAGGACATTGTGTTTAACCTCCGGGAACTTCTTGGCCGCCTCCTGGCTGACCAGTCCGTTCGGGTCGGTCAGGAGATGCGGCTGCGTATCGGCGCCCGGGTGCGCTACCCGGATGTCTTGGTCTGCGCCGGACGACCCGACCAGACCACGCGCACGCTAACGGACGCATTGGCGATCTTCGAGGTGCTGTCGGACGATACCGCCACCACCGACCGGGTGGCGAAGCTGATCGACTACGCCGCGGTCCCGTCGTTGCGTTGCTATGTGCTGCTGGAACAGACCGCGGTGGCGGCCACCTTGTTCCAGCGCGAGTCGAGCGGCCCCTGGATCGCCAGCGCACATACCGGCGGGGCGCTCGTGCTGCCCGGACTCGACGTCAGCTTGTCGCTCGCGGACTTGTATCACGGGCTGACCTTCGCCGCGTAGGCATCGCGTACGGCAGGCCGTGGCCGGTAAGGGCAGACAATCTATCGCCACGACTGATCATCGCCCGCGCCAGGAGTGCGCCTTCCCGCGCAAGTCCACGCGTGATGGTGAAATATGCCTTGACCTCGGTTTCTTTCCCAACTCCCGTCCCTATGTGGCAAATGAAGCGACTGGAAGGGACGACCGACATGGATGTGTTCCGGGTGCTGGCGCACTGGGACAACAAGGCGGGTGTCTGGTGGACGGAAAGCGAGGATGTGCGTGGCCTCGTAGCGGAGTCCGCGACCCTTGAGGGACTCCTGGATGACATCAAGCGTCTGATTCCCGACCTGCTGGAACTCAATCATGGTAGCTCCGCCCGCCAGTTTCAGATCCATCTTCTCGCTGATCGTGTCGAGGGTGTGCTGATCGCCGCCTGATGGCCGCGACATATGATCGGGAATTACCGGCGATCCTGCTGCAAAGCGGATGCAAGTTCGCGCGGCATGGGCGCCACGACATTTGGTACAGTCCGGTCAGCGAACGGCATTTTCCGGTGCGGTCGGGGATCAAGAACCGTCACACCGCCAACGAAGTCCTGAAGCAGGCCGGCGTGCCAAAGGCGGTTTAGGCCCGGTAATTTTATGCCCATTGCTTCGGTGGTGACATTTACAGACCACCGATCAGCCGACCTTGCTGATCGCCCATTTCACCTGCTGCGGGCCGTCGGGGCTGCCGGTGATCACCACCTGCTCGCTGCGCCGCGGCTCGGCGCCGCCGAGATAGATGCTGTCCTCGATGCTCATCCGGCCGCCATCGGCGCGCAGTCGCCAGCCGGCGCCGGAGCGCAGCCGCAGCAGCACCGCCTCGCCGCCCTGCTGCGGGCTGGCGCTGACGTCCGGATGCAGGTGGAATCGCAGGGTGAAGGGCTGCGGCGCGAACGCCTCGATCATGTCCTCGCCACGGACGTCGTCGCCGCTGCTGGCGATATACAGGCTGCGGCGGTGGACCGCGCCGAATGCCCGTTTCCAGCCGTCGTGACTGGCCTCCAGCCAATGGGCGCCGTCGGCCTCCTGGCGCTGCAGGTCGTGCACCGTGGGGCGATGGCCGAGTCCGTCCGGCTTCAGCTCGGAGGAATTGACGTCGGCGATCACCAGGGTGGAGTGCGCCGCGGTGGCGCGCGCGGCATCGCGCCACTTGTCCCCGCCGGTCGGGAAGCCGCCGCAGTTCACCACCACCCGCTCGCGGCCGACCGACATCTCCATTGACAGCGTGCCGGCGTGCGCATAGCGGTCGAGCCCCGGCGGCGGCGGCGCGCCGCAATCGACGATCACCGTGGTGCGGCCCGCCTGCAGGCGATGGAAGGCGCCCTCGCTCAGCGCGACGGGCAGTTTGCCGGTGCGCCCGGCGCGGGCCAGAACGAGATCGATCAGCGGACCGGCCTCCTCCTTGGCGCCGTTGAACTGGGCCAGGCCGAGATCGCCGTGGCGGAAGAAGCGCAGCACGGTGGCCATGCGCTCGATCGCGGTGCCGAGCGCGGCGGGCGGCTGTGCCTGGGCGGATTGCAGCAGGGCGCGGATGTCGATCAGGTCCTGCAGCGCTGCCAGATGCGCCAGCGGACTGCGCTCCACGTGGCAGCCGTCGGGCAGCACCTGGCGGGCGAGCTCCTGCGGCAGGAAGCGCAGCACCCGGTTGAGGTAGGCCGACTGGTCCGGCAAGGCCGAGGCGACGGCAGTCAGCCCCTTCAGGGCGGTCAGCGCGCGGCCGTCGATCTCCTCGGTGGGCAGCGAGGCGGACAGGCGGCGCGCATCGGCGACCAGCCGCGCCATCAGCCTCTGGCGGAACGCGTCGTCCGCCGTCGCGGCCACGAAGTCGTAATGGCCGAGCCAGGCGGCGATGCGCGCGCCGGTCACGTCCGGGCGATGCGCGATGGGGTCTGCCGGCGGCGCGGCGATCCACTCGCCGATCAGGGCGCGGGCGCGCAGCAGCGCCGCCGGGGAGCCGATCTCGCGCAGGTCGCGCAGCCAGGCGAAGCCGTGTGCCGCGGCGGTCAGGATGGGCGAGACGGCGCCGTCGGCCCAGTTGCCGGGCTGGAGCACCGCGGTTGCGCCAGCCAGCTCGATCTCGCCGCGCAACAGGCGCGCGCCGCGTGGGGCATCGCCCGGCCAGACATCGCGCATCGGCTGGATCGGCGCGTCCGGCACGCGCGACATGCTGGGGCGCGGCAGCCGCGCCATGAACTGGCGCGCCTGCCGCAGCCAGGCGCTGGGCGAACTGGCCCTCATTCGGTGGTTCCGGTTGTGTGCGGGTCGTTCGCGTGCGGGTCGGCGATCGCGACAGCCCCGGCGGCGCGCAACGCGCCGATCGCAACGGCATAATCGGTGGTGCCGAACACTGCGGTGCCGGCGATCAACGTGTCGGCACCCGCCTGGACCGCGAGCCGCGCCGTGTCAGGGGCGATGCCGCCGTCCACTGCCAGCGCGATCGGATGGTCCGCCGCGGCGATCATGCGCCGCAGGGCGACGAGCTTGGCAAGCTGTGAGGGCAGGAACGCCTGCCCGCCGAATCCCGGATTGACTGTCATCACCAGCACGATGTCGGCCAGTTCGAGCAGCCAGGCAACGGCCTCGACCGGGGTGGCCGGATTGAGCACCACGCCGGCGCGCTTGCCGAGGGAGCGGATGACCTGGAGCGAGCGATGCGGATGCGGGCCGGCCTCGGGATGCAGGCTGATATGGTCGGCGCCGGCCTCGGCGAAGGCGGCGATGTAGGGGTCGACCGGGCTGATCATCAGATGCACGTCGAATGGCAGCCGCGTGTGCGGGCGCAGCGCCTTCAGCACCAGCGGGCCGAAGCTGAGATTCGGCACGAAATGGCCGTCCATCACGTCCAGGTGCAGCCAGTCGGCGCCGGCGGCCTCGATCGCGCGCACCTCGTCCTTCAGGCGCGTGAAATCGGCGGCCAGCAGGCTCGGGGCGATGGTCAGGCGGCGTCCTTGGGCATGCGCCATGGGGTTGGGTCCTGGAGACGGGGCGGCCGGCGGGGCGGCGGGCTGGAGCGGTTGCAGACTGAGTGGAATCGACGGCGCGACGCGGGCGGTCATTCTCCGCCATGGGCCGCAAGACAGGAAGGTCCACCGCGGAGCCTGCGATTGGGGGTGGAGTTGGGGCGGCGTGGGGCGGGTGCAGGATGATGCGTTGATTCGGCGTGGGTCTTTGCGTCGTCGTGGTTCCCGCGGCTGCCCGGGGTTGTTGCATCGAGGTGCGTATCAGGCGGGGGAGGCATTCTGCAGTCAATCGTGGTTGCCCTGCTTTTGATGCTGCTGTGGCGCATGTGGAGTTGTGGGCAACCTCGCCCCGGAACCTGGCAGCGCAACGAACGCGCGCGAGGTTGTCCACAAATCGACGGGCGTGGCACTTACGGGGAGCGGGTCAGATTGAATGTCGCGTTCCGACCCAAAGCGGTCCTTCGGTTCCGCCAGGTCTACCGATGGAGCGTAGTCCAGAGTGTCGACAAACAACTGTACCACGCGTGGTTCTGGGAAATCAGATTGGACCCTGTTCGAGGGATGGCCGCGGCGTGAACGTCAGCGCAAAGGTCCCATGTCAGGCCATCGCCGCATCCGGGCGGCGCGGTTTCCACAGACCAAAAGCCTCGACACGTTCGACTTCAACGCCCAGCCTTCGCTCAATAAGGCGCTGGTTCTCGAACTGGCGCGCTGCGAATGGATTGAGAAGCGCCAGAACTGCATTGCGCTTGGGCCATACGGCAGCAGTAAGGCCCACATCGGCCTCGCACTGGGGCTGGCCCAGGGCAATCGCACTTGGCCTTGTGTGTGGCGATTGGTGTACTGCGGGCTTGCATCCGCGCCGCGGGCGGCTTAGGCAAGACAATCAAGCAAGCCAGAATAACACGGAGCACACGGAGAAGCAGATTAAGTCACGGAGTCCACGGAAAGGGAGTGACGGCGCTTCGCGCAAAGTCAAACAGAAAGCTTGCGCGAAGCGCCATGATTTGCTTTCCGTGGACTCCGTGACTTAATCTGCTTCTCCGTGTGCTCCGTGTTATTCTGGCTTGCTTGATTTGCGATCCACACACGATGCGCATCAGCGGCACAGGAGCCGACGCATTCTGCCAAATGCGATTGCCCTGGGGGCTGGTTGCATCAGGCTTGAACTCACTGATAGTCTGCGCCCTGAATGGGCGAACATAAGCCCATCCGGCAGGCAGGCCATAAGCAGGGAGTTCAAATCGATGTCCGGATACGCTGGAAACGCGACAAACGTTCCCTGGTGGAAAGAACCCACCAAGGACCAATGGTACGCCTATTGCGCCGCCTGGATGGGTTGGACGCTCGACGCCTTCGACTTCACCGTCTTCCTTCTGATCATGGCGCCGATTGCGCAGGAGTTCGGGGTTCCGCTGATCGATGTGACGGCGATCTTCTCGGTCACGCTGGTCATGCGCCTGGGTGGAGCGACGGCATCCGGCTGGCTGGCCGATCGGCTGGGGCGCCGAGCGCCTCTGATGATCTCCATTCTTTGGTATTCCATCTGCAATTTCCTCGCGGGCTTCTCGCCCAGCTTTACCTTCCTGTTTGTGGTCCGGGCGCTGCTGGGCATCGGCATGGGAGCGGAATGGCCGGCCGGCGCGGCGCTGGCGATGGAATCCTGGCCGGCGCGGTCTCGCGGGCTGATGTCCGGCGTCTTGCAGGGGTCCTGGGGGTTGGGCTTCGCACTGTCCGGCCTGGCCTACGGCTTCCTGTATGCACCGTTGGAAGCGTGGCATAAGGGCTATGGGTGGCGCGGGATGCTGATCCTGGGCGTGCTACCGGCCCTGGCCTGCGTCTGGATCCGCATGTACGTGAAAGAGCCCGAGGTTTGGGCGGAAAACAAGAAGATCCAGAACGCGACGAAAAAGCAGGTCACGCTGCCGCTGTTCGCCATCTTCAAGCCCAAATATCTGTACAACACCCTCACGGGTTGCCTGTGGATGGCTGCGAACTTCTGCGCCTACTACGCGGTCTGGGCCATGCTCGGCACCTATCTGACGAAAGAACTGGGCTGGACGCCGGCCCAGGTGGCGGTTCCGGTGTTCTGGGGCAACATCCTCACGTTCGCCGCCTGCAGTTTCTGGGGCGGCCTGTCGGAACGCGTCGGACGGCGCTGGGCGCTCATGATCCCCTTGACCATCGCCTTGTTCATCATTCCGCTGTATATCACGCAGGTCGACTCGACCTTGTTCCTCGGGTTCTTCCTGCTGTTCATCTGTTTCTTCGGCGGCAAGGATGCCCTGAACCCCGGCTGGCTGTCGGAACGCTTCCCGACCGAGGTACGAGCCACCGCCGCGGGTTTCATCTATCATCAGGGCGCGGTTTGGGGTGCGGCCGTCGCGCCGATCCTGACTTACTTCGCGGTGAACCAGGGCATGGGTTTCGCCAAACCGATGATGTACGGCACGATCGGTTCGCTGGTCGTGTATGTCATCGCAGTCTATCTGGGGCCGGAAACCAAGGGTATGGTCATGACCGCCGAACTGGAAGTGATCGAGGCCGAACTCACGCTCGGATAGCCCGTAACGGCACGGCCGGGGCGAGAGTCCCGGCCGTTTCCGCCTGGCATACAAAATTTCTCCACCTGTGACCGGCTGTAAGCGCCCGACCAGGCAGCCTCCCGCTGGTCGAGGCGGGGCCTGACGTCGGCGAGATTCCATGGTAGCAGCTCGGGCATCACCCGCTTCACCGGCTAATCAGCTATGCAAGTGAGGCCCCGCCGCAAATAATGCTCTGGGTCGAAGCCGGTCAGGCAATCCGTCGCCCTGGCGCGATCGGAACAGGTGAAGGATCACGCCGATCGAAGGTCGGCTTTCCACCCATTGCTGACATTCAAGCCGACGCGCTACCCGCTCGCATCAGCGCTTGACCCAAACATGGGAAGATACGCACGGAACCTTCCCGACCAGCCGATGCGTGCCAGCGGAGCGATCCGGCGCTCACCACGGCTTCGTGGCGGCGCCGCGTGTCGGCCTGGCATTCGCTCGCCAACCTTGCGCGTGTGCCGCCCGCGGCAAAGGAAGGTTTTAGCGCAGATGAAGGCAGATGCACGCGGAGCACTTAGCGCAGCCGTCGGCCGCAACCAAACATAGCTGACTTGAGCGCCACACCGCCGCGTGTGCTGTCGAGCCTGCTCGCACTGCTGCGCGCGCATCGGCTTGTCGGGAACACCCCCGGGACCAACCGAAGCTGAAGTTTAGCTCGGAAGGCGCGTTTGGTACGGGCCCATTTGCGTACATTTGCGTTAAAATCTTCTTCGCTTCGCGACAGGCATGCTCCGCAGATTCGACGGCTGACCGGCGACCCTGCACGGCACCGACAAAGAAGGTTTTTAACGCAAATGTACGCAAATGGACCTGCGGCCGAACCGGCACCGAGCCATGCACTCAATTGCCGGAGTGCCGATGGCCGAGGTTGATCAGCAGGGCGAGGCAAAGCCGGGAAATCCAAAGACCCAAACCGATCACCGCGGTCACGGCATCGATCTCCGTACGTGACGTTTCGGTAGAAGCCCAAGTAAACCAATATGTTATCGCCTTGTTAGCGGAAATTCGTCGCGGACTGCGGTGATTTTCAGGGTTAGCAGTGCAGATGGTCTGTGGAACGCTTGCGCGGCTGACGCGCATGGACGTGAGCCAATGTCGGTTCAACCCGCCAGCCGTGCAAGCGCGCCATTTGCGTTCATCCCTGCTTGTTTGCGTGCATTTGCGTTTCCCCTTCCTGTTGCCTGAGCAAGCGCGAAACCGACGCAGAGGCACCATCGCGATCCCGCGACGAAGCGACCCGGATCGCCTAGAGAGCATCCGACTGACAAAACCACCAACCTCGGTCACCGCCTGACGCTGTTCGCCACCGGGGATCGGGTCCTCGCTCTTGTCTGGTTGCGGCCCGGGGCGGCGCTGTGGGCACGCCGCGAAACTCCGTGTCCGCTGGCTTCCCTGCCTGCCGTCGCAGGCGCCCGCACACCGGAGCAGATGTTAGTTGTCATTGATGAGTGAGTTAATATATATGACTATGCAAGTCAATCAATTTCAGCAGGAGCCTGCGCTTATGTCCGTCCCGTCCAGCGGAATCACCGCAAACGTCATCCGCGAGATGATGCCGCCGTATCACCTCAGCCCCGACCTGCTGGAGGCCACGCTCGCCGCGCTGCCCCCACCGCCGCCCGACGCGCCCGCGGCCTGGCGACAGGCGCGGATCACCCGGCTGATGCAGGAGGTCTCCACGCTGATGCCGGCCAATGCGGCGCAGGCGCGGCGCGCGTCAGAGATCCGGATCGTGCGGGAGCTGGCGGATGCCATCGCGGCGCGGGCCTACGCACCGGACCTGACGGTGCCGCAGATGTGTCGGGTGGGCCGCACCTCGGCCGAGCTGGGGCGCACGGCGACGGGGATGGTGCGCGCGCTGGAGCGGTCGCAGCAGATGCCGGCGCCGTTCTTTGGGACCGTGCTGGCGGATGGGGTCGATATCGCGGCGGTGGATGCGGGTTGGGGCCAGGGGACGGCGCGGCCGGAGGCGGAGACTGCGGTGGGGGCGTCGGAGGACCTGACCGCCGGAACGGCGGCTGCGGGGATGGCCGGGTCAACCCCCGGGTCAAGCGTCCCACCGGGTCACGATGCCCGGTGGCAGGCTCTAGTGGGGCAAGGCCTACCGGCCATGACGGGAGGGGCGGGGACTGCCGTGACGGTAGGGGCGGGAGCGACCATGACGACGGGAAAAGGGGCGGATATGACGATCGGGACGACAGGAGAAAAGGCAGACATCGATTTCATGAACCGTGAGAGCGCGCCCGAGGCGACGGCGACGCAGGACGTGGGGGCGGCGGCGTGATTGCGTGCGACATCCCCATGCCGGGCCTGCCCGTGGGCCCGCCGGCCGCGCGGTCCGGGGGTGGGCCCGGAGGTGGGACTGGCCCGCTGCGGAACGGCAATCCTCGGGGCGATCCGAACCTGGCGCCGCGGTGCGGAGCGCGGGCGCGCTCGGGCAACCCCTGTCGCGCACCGGGGATGGCGAACGGGCGGTGCAGGATGCACGGGGGAAAATGCACCGGGCCTCGAACGCCGGAGGGCAAGGCGCGGACGATCGCCGCGCACACGACGCACGGGCAGTCCACGGCGGCAAAGCGGGCGGTGCAGCGGTATGTCAGCACGCTGGCCGCACGGATGCGGCTGTTGGGCGCGGCGCTGCGCCTGCGGGCACACCTGCCGGCGGAGTTGAAGGCGCCGGACCATCCGACCCAGGTGGCGTTTTCGAGGAACGCCGATCCAATGCCATGCAACCTGAGAAACCGCGGCGGGGCCACGGGTCGCGCGGCTGCCTCCGGAAGGGCTGGCGGGGCGGCACGCCTAGCGTTGCGCGTCCGCGAGGTGGAGCGGCTGGCGGCGTTGGCGGAGGCGAATGGCCAGGCCCCGTGGCGGCAGGCCATCGCGTTCGCGCGGGCGGCGAAGCGCGCGGCACGGCAGGCGCGCGGACAGGTTTTGGCCGCGCGGCGGACCGAGCGGGCGCGGGCGGCGGGGGGTGCGGCGCGAATCTCGCGATCCGATGCCATGCAACGTGAGGATCGGCGCGGTGGCAGTGGCTTGGGGAATGGCGGAGCGAGGCAAGGGGCGGAAGGCGCTACCCCCCGGATCAAGGGTCCGGGGGCAAGGCTTTTCCGCCCGACGTTGACGCGTCGAGCCTTGGTCTGCGACTCGCGCGGCCCCAGCCCGAGGCGCCGGAGAGGTGCACTTTGCACACCGCGCGTTCCAATGCCATGAAACGTGAGACCGGCGGTGTGCCGGGGCTGAGGCGGCTGAACCCGACCAAGGCCGTGGTGCAGCGCGGCACGACCCTGGCGGCGACGCGGGGGCTCGCCGGGACGTGGGAGCCGAGCGTGCCCGCGACGCTCGATGCCCTGTTTGTTCGGACGCGTGGTGCCGCCTCCGCCCCGCCTGTGCCGCAGGCGTCCCCCGATAGAAGGCCCCGGGACGGCAGGGGGTGGCGTTGCTAAATCTCGGGACGCCGGTCGCGGGTGCCGGTTTCCTGCTCGAAGTGATGCCCCACCCGCAGCACGGTCGCATCGCCCCAGGCCGGACCGATGATCTCCAGCCCGAGCGGCAGGCCGCCGGCGGTAAAGCCGGCGCACACCACCAGCGACGGCACCGCCGCGACGTTCGCCAGCGTGGTCAACAGCGGCCGGGCGAACCCGTCGTCGGCGCGCTGCTCGGTCAGCAGCGGCGCCGGGCCGCCGGTTGGCGTCGAGATCAGCACGTCGAACCGCTGGAACGCCTTCGCCGTGGTGGCGATCAGGTCGGAGCGGCGGCGTTGAGCGGCGATATACTCGGCCGCGCGGACCAGTGCGCCGGACAGCACACGGATGCGGAAGCTGCGCGAATAGTCGGACAGCCGGGTCTGCAGCGTCGCCTCGTGCAGCGCATAGGCCTCGGCGCTGATGATCACCCGCCCGACGGCGTTGTACTCCTGAAGGGCCGGCAGGGTGGCGTCCTCGACCCGGCAGCCGAGCGATTTCAGGACCCCGACGGCACGGTTCATCGCCTGCAGCACCTCCGGCGAGGCGGGCATGTCGTGCTCGTAGACATGGCGCAGCAGGCCGACGCGCAGCCCCTTCAACGGCGCGGCGATGGCGTTGGCGTAAGAGAGCTTCGGCCCGGGGACCGAGGCCGGGTCGGCCGGGTCATAGCCGGCGAGCGTATCCAGCAGGATCGCGCAGTCCTGCGCTGTCCAGGCCATCGGCCCGGCGGTGTCCAGGCTGGGGGCCAGCGGGATGACGCCGCGGCGCGACACCAGCCCGGGGGTCGGCTTCAGCCCCGCGATGCCGCAATAGGCAGCGGGCAGGCGAATCGAGCCGCCGGTGTCCGAGCCCAGCGCCCCCAGCGCCAGGCCGGCCGCCACCGCGGCGGCGGACCCCGAGCTGGAGCCGCCGGTGTAGCGGCGGGTGTCCCATGGATTGCGCGCCGGCGGCCAGGGCAGGTCGAAGGCCGGGCCGCCGATGGCGAACTCGTGCGTCGCCAGCTTGCCCAGCATGACCACGCCCGCCTCGCGCAGCCGGCGCACCGTCTCGGCGTCGTGCTGCGGCACGTTGTGCTGGAGGATGCGGGAATGCGCCGTGGTGGCCACGCCGGCGGTCTCGTAGATGTCCTTGTAGGCCACCGGGATGCCGAGCAGCCGGTGCTTGTTGCCCGCCATCATCGCCCGCTCCGCGGCGCGCGCGGCGGTCAGCGCCGATTTCTCGGTGATCGTCAGGAAGGCGTTGATCTTGGGATCGACCGCCTTGATCCGCGCCAGCAGCGCCTTGGCCAGCTCCACGGGAGACAGCTTTCTGGCGGCGATGAGGCGGCTGGCCTCGGCGATGGTGAGCGATGACGGGACAGGGGTCATCGGCGGCGTCGGGCGGTCTGGCGGGGCGCTTTCTTGCCGGTGGGAGGCGCGACTCCCCGTGTCCGCGAGGCGCCCGGCTTGGCGGGGGCCGATTTGGCGGCGACTCGCTTGGCGGGGGCCGGCTTGGCGGTGCCCCGTTTGGCCGGTGTCGGCTTGGCGGTGCCTCGCTTGGCGGGTGCCGGGTTGGCGGCGACGTGCTTGCCACCCGCCGGCTTGGCGGCGGCGGGACTGGCTGTGGCCGGCTTTGCAGCGACGCGCCTGGCTTGGGTCGGCTTGGCTTGGGTCGGCTTGGCGGAGTCGGCAGGCGGCGGCAGCCGGAACACGAAGGCTTGATCGTCGGCGAGCGGCCGATCCCGCGGAATCAGGGCCAACAAGCCGACCACCTGACGCCACGCCAGCACCAGGTCCGCCATCTGGCCGGGATTGAGCGTGAGGCCGGCGCGGGAGACCAGAACCTGCATTTCGGCGGGGCTGAGCGGCGGTGGCGGTGCGATCGATGACCCGGACATGCGAACCGGCAACCCTTTGTTACGGCGATGCGACCCTATCCACCGCGGCGCGTCGCTTCAAGCCGTGGGCGGCGGCTTTTCCCGTCCGAGACGCTGGCGGTGGGCTAAACGCTGGGCATCCGGCGACCGCTGGCGCGGTCGAACAGGTGCAGGTGTTCGGCCATCAGGCTGAGTGGGAGACGCTCGCCGGCCGGGGCGTGGCCCGGCGCGCGCACCACCATCTCCTGGGCCGGGGTGTCGGCCAGGCGCCCATGGATGAGCGTTTCCGAGCCGAGCGGTTCGACCAGGTCCACGCGCAGGGTCAGCGATTGGCCGTCCGTCCGGGACGGCTGGGGCGAGTCGGCGGCGGCTCTTGTGTGCCCGCCCGTGACCTGGCCGGGCGCGACCTGCCCATCCGTGAGCTGCCCGCCCGTGAGCTGCCCGCCCATGACCTGCCCGCCCATGACCGGCCCGCCCGTGAGCTGCCCAACGGCGGCTTCCGCGACGGTGACATGTTCCGGGCGGATCCCGATGGTTACTTCGTACCCGTCCGGGCCGGCGGGTTTGCCGGTGGCAAGCGGGATCACCGGACCCGCCTGCAGGCGGACGGCGGTGCCGCCGCCGGTCAGTTCGCCGGGCAGAAAATTCATCGCCGGCGCGCCGATGAAGCCGGCGACGTAGGTGTCGGCTGGCCGCTCGAACACCTCCATCGGGGTGGCGAGCTGGGCCGGGCGGCCCTGGTGCAGCACCAGCAGCCGGTCGCCGAGCGTCATCGCCTCGGTCTGGTCGTGCGTCACATACAGGCTGGTGACACCCAGGCGGCGTTGCAGCCGGCGGATCTCGGCGCGCATCTGCACCCGCAGCTTGGCGTCGAGGTTGGACAGCGGCTCGTCGAACAGGAACAGTTTTGGCTCACGCACGATGGCGCGGCCCATGGCGACCCGTTGACGCTGGCCGCCCGAGAGTTGTCGCGGTTTGCGCGCCAGCAACGTTTCGATGCCGAGCAATGTGGCCGCTGCGTCCACGCGGCGGCTGATGTCGGCGCGCGCCAGGCCGCGGATGCGCAGCCCGTAGGCCATGTTGTCGAACACGCTCATGTGCGGATAGAGCGCGTAGTTCTGGAACACCATCGCGGCGTCGCGCGCAGCCGGGTCCAGCGCGGTGATGTCGCGGCCATCCAGCAGCACGCGCCCGGCGCTGGGCCGTTCCAGTCCCGCGACGAGTCGCAGCAACGTGGACTTGCCGCAGCCGGAGGCGCCGACGATCACCAGCAGCTCGCCGTCGGCCAGAGTCAGGTCGATGCCGTGCAGCACGGCAGTGTTGCCGAAGCTCTTGGTCAGGCCGACGAGTTCGAGCGTCGCCACCTATTTTTCCCCCTCGGTCAGACCGGAGACGAACCAATGCTGCATCAGCACGACAACGATCACCGGCGGCAGCAGGGCCAGCACGGCGGTGGCCATCACCGCGCTCCAGTCGGTCTGCGTCTCGACGCCGATCATGCGAACGATGCCGATGACGATGGTGTCGAGCCGCGGATCGGTAGCGACCAGCAGCGGCCAGAGGAACTGGTTCCAGCCGTAGACGAACAGGATGACGAACAGTGCCGCGATGTTGGCGGCGGAGACCGGGATCAGGATGTCGCGCAGAAAGCGCAACGGTCCGGCGCCGTCCATGCGCGCGGCCTCGACCAGTTCGTCGGGGATGGCGGCGAACACCTGGCGGAACAGCAGCGTGGCGGTGGCGGACGCGATCAGCGGCATCGTGAGGCCGGTGAAGGTGTTGATCAGGCCGAAATCCGCCATGACAGCGTAGGTCGGGATGATGCGCACCTCGACCGGCAGCATGAGCGTAATGAAGATGAGCCAGAACGCGGTGCGGCGGAACGGAAAGCGGAAGAACACGATGGCGTAGGCGGACAGGAGCGAGATGACGATCTTGCCGAGCGCGATCGCCAGCGCCATGCCGAGCGAGACCAGCAGCATGTGCCAGACCGGCTGGGTGCCCATGCTGCCCTCGGTCAGCACGTGCCAGTAGGTGGCGAGGCCGGATGCGTGCGGAATCAGGGACAGCTCGCCGCGGGCGATGGCGTCGGAGCTTTGGGTCGATCCGGCAAGGATCAGCCAGACCGGGAGGGCGAACAGGATGACCCCGAGCGCGAGGACGGCGTGGGCTGGCCAGTCGGGTTTGTCAGACATGCTGGGTCATGGTGAGAGGGCCGTGTGTGTGGGTGGTCTTAAGGAAGATCCACCGCGGAGCACGCGGAGCGCGCGGAGGAGGATTGTGTGAAGCGCCGCAGGCCGTTTTTCAACAGGACCGCATTGAAGTTGATCAGGAGAGCCGTTTCCAACCCACTCAGGCGCAAGTAGGTCAGGACCTGCGCCTCATGAATGCGCGCGAGCTGGTCTACCGACTTCACTTCAACGATCAATGTGCGCTCCACAACCAGGTCAATGCGATAGCCCGCGTCCAGCCGATGACCCTTGTAGACAATCGGCAACGCTACTTGGCGTTCGTGCGCCACACCAAGCTGCGCAAGTTCGAAGCACAGGCATTCCTCATAGGTCGACTCCAACAGGCCCGGGCCAAGCTGGCGATGGACCTCGATCGCCGCGCCGATTACCAGCTTGGACAATGGGGTACCGAACGACCGCTGCATTCTCTTCTCCGCGCGCTCCGCGTGCTCCGCGGTGGATCTTCTTCTTGCCTTCCGAGCACGCAGCATCGCAGCCGAAGATTAACCCGGGCCTTACACCTCCCTCCGCCGTCCCAGGAACCGGAACTGCAACGCCGTCAACGCGATCACCCCCAGCATCAGAACGACCGATTGCGCCGCCGAGCCGCCGATGTCCTGGTTCACCATGCCGTCGCGATAGACCTTGATTACCAGCGTTTCCGTGTCCTTGCCCGGGCCGCCCTGGGTCAGCGCCCAGATCGTGCCGAACGTATCGAAGGCGGCATAGACCAGGTTCACCACCAGCAGGAAGAACGTGGTGGGCGCCAGCAGCGGAAAGGTGATGGTGCGGAATCGATACCAGCCGCGCGCGCCGTCCATCCGCGCCGCCTCGATCACCGCGCGTGGAACGGATTGCAGCCCGGCCAGGAAGAAGATGAAGTCGTAGCTGACCTGCTTCCAGGCGCTGGAAAGGGCCACCAGGGCAAAGGCTTGGCCGCCGTTCACATGATAATCCCAGTCGATTCCGTGTCGGTTCAGCCAGCGTCCGAGCAGGCCGAATTGCGGATGCAGCAGGAACAGCCACAGCACCGCCGCCATCGCGGGGGCGACCGCGTAGGGCCATATCAGCAGCGTGCGATAGATCGCGCGGCCGCGGATCTCGCGGTCGGCGAATACCGCGAGCAGCAGCGCCACCGACATCGCCAATACGCTGACCACGGCGCAGAACGCCACGGTGCGCAGGATCGTTTGGATGTAGAGCGGATCGCTGAACAGATCCTTGAAGTTGTCGAGACCGACAAACACCCAGCCCTGGCCGAACGGATCGGTGGTGGTCAGGCTGGACCAGAGCGCCTCAGCCGCGGGCCAAAGGAAGAAGAATATCGTCAGCAGAAGCTGCGGCAGGACCAGCAGGGCAGGAAGCAGCCAGCCGTCGAAGGTGGTGCGCCGGTCCACCCTCACCCGCCACGCGTTCGCGTGGCGACCTCGCCCGCAATGCGGGAGAGGTGTGCGTCAGATGCGTGGCCGCGCACCTACGCCTTCACCGACTTCTCGAAATCGCGCAGCACCTTGTTGCCGCGCGTGACGGCGCTGTCCAGCGCCTGCTGCGCGGTCTGACCACCCTGCAACGCCTTCTCCAGCTCCTCCTCGATGATGTTGCGAATCTCTACCAACCGGCCAAGCCGCAGCCCGCGCGAGTTGTTGGTGACCGTGCCGCGGGTGAGCTGCAATACCGGCAGGTCCGCACCTGGGTTCTTCTCGTAAAAGCCCTGCTGCTTCGACAGTTCGAATCCCGCGAAGGTGACCGGCACGTAGCCGGTGTGCTGATGCCACGCCGCGGCGTTCTCCGGCGTGCTGAGGAACATCAGGAACTGTGCCACCGCCTTGTATACCTCCGGCGTGCGCCCCGGTGCGGTCATCGGCCACAGGCTGGCGCCGCCGATGATCGAGTTCAGCGGCGCCTTGATGATCTCCGGGTCATACGGCAGGAACGCCGCGGCCCAGTCGTACTTGGCGTTCTTCACCAGGTCGCCGCGCATGCCGGAGCTGTCGAAATGAATGCCGGCCTGGCCGGACAACAGCAGCGGATCGGCGGCATTGTCGCGGCCGCCGTATTTGAACGTGCCGTCTTTCGCCATCTCCAGCAGGCGCGCGATGTGCTTCACGTGTGGGCGGCTGTTGAACGCCAACTGCGCGTCCAATCCCTCGAACCCGTCGGCCTTGGTGGCGAAGGGCAGATCGTGCAGTGCGCTGTATTGCTCGAGCTGGATCCAGATCGGCCAGGCCGTTGTCATCGGGATCTCGGCGGCGCTCTTCGCCTTGATCGCCTGCGCCGCGGCAACCACCTCCGGCCAGGTGGTCGGCGGCTTGGCGGGATCGAGGCCGGCCTTGCGGAAGGCGTCGCGGTTGATCCACATCACCGCGGTCGAGGAATTGAACGGCATCGACGCCATGCGTCCGTCGGCCAGGCTGTAATAGCCGCGCACCGAGGCGATGTAGACCTTGGGGTCGATGGTGATCCCGGTGTCCTTCGCCAGTTCCCAGATCTGCTTCGTTGCCTTGCCGGCGGCCAGCATGGTTCCGGTGCCGACCTCGAAGATCTGCGCGATGTGCGGCGCCTGTCCGGCGCGGTAGGCGGCGATCGTTGCGGTCAACACATCGGCGTAGCCACCCTTGTAGATCGGCGTGACCTCGACCTCGGTCTGGCTGGCGTTGAACGCGTCGGCGAGGCGGTGCACCTCCTGGTCGAGCGCGGCGGTCATGGCGTGCCACCAGACAATCCTGGCCTTCGCCGCCTGCGCCTGGGCGGGGCGGATCAGTGGAGCGGCGGCGACTGCGGCCGAGGCGGCCAACAGGGTGCGGCGATGCATGGGCGGTTTCCTCGCGGCTTATCGACAGCGCGGCCTAGCGGCACCGCATTGCCGTCCTATTACGCCATGATGACGCTTCGATGAAGCGCCCAACTGGCTGTGGTCTCGCTCCAACTGTCTGTGGCCTCGTATGGTCCGCAAGGCAGCAAGGTTCACCACAGAGGCACAGAGACACGGAGACACGGAGACACGGAGACACGGAGACACGGAAAAGGGAAACAACGGCGCTTCGCGCGAAGCGCAATTGCTATCTTCTCTGTGCCTCTGTGCCTCTGTGGTGAACCTTGTTTGCCGTAGATCGGGGGCCCAAGACTTATCATGAAAGTGCTCCGACCGACCCACCGCCGTGCGCACCCGCGGGGCAATGTGAATACTCCAGCCGGCCGGTACGCAGGCGAAGACGGCGATCAGAAGCTCAGCGGCTGCTGCACCACCGGCGTCCAGCGCGCGTTCTTCACCACTGACAGAAACGACTGGCTCGACGCATGATGGTTGGTGGGCGTGATCGTCAGCGGCGGCGAGCCGAAGATGTCCTGCCAGTCCTTCATGCCCTCCATCGTCCCGATGAGGCTGTCCAGTGTCAGGTCGCGGCCGGCCTTCTCCAGCACGGCGACGACGAAGCTGGCGGCCGAGATGCCCGTTTCGCCAAGGTAGTTGATGTCGAAACCATAGGTCTGCTTGTATTTCGTTCCGATCGCGTGCACCGCCGGGCGGGGATCGTCCGGATAGGCATAGAGGCCAGGCGCCATCGAATAAAATCCCTCGGCTGGGCCACCGGGCGCCTCGGCAACCGCCGTCGAGTAGGTGGCGAAATTGCCGCAGAAATCGACTTCCCAACCCATCTTGCGCGCCGTTTGCAGGATGATCGTCGTATCTTTCACGATGGTGCCCATGATGATCAGATCGCAATTGGCATCGCGCAGCTTGGCCAGCGCGCCGTTGAAGTCGGTGTCGGTCGGCTTGTGTGCCGTGCCGCCCGCCATCTTCATCGCCATCGCCTCGGTCTGCGCCACCGCGCCGGCCAGCACATCGCGTCCGTAGTCGGTGTCCTGGATCATCGAGCCGATATGTTTCTTGCCGTGCTTTTCGACGAAGTATTTCACACAGGCGCGCATCTGGTCGTAGTACGACGCGTATTGGCCGAACTTGAGGCGATTGAGCGGCTCGTACATCGAGCGCGCGCAGGTGAGCGGGAAGACGTTGGGCACGCCCTTTTCGAACATCATCGGCATCACCGCTTCGTTCATCGGTGTTCCGCCATTGGCCAACGCGAAAAAGATATTGTCGCGGTTGACCAGTTTGTTCATGGCCTGGACTGCCTTGGGCACCTGGTACTCGTTGTCCTCCACGACGTATCGGATCTTGCGACCGTGGATGCCACCCTTGGCGTTGGCCTCGTCGAAGATCAGGCGGATGGCATTGGCGTTGTTGGTGCCCTGGACGGCAGTCACGCCGGACAGGTCGGTCATCGTGCCGATGATGATCTCGGTGTCGCTGACACCGCGGGTCGCCGCCGAAGCGCGCGTGACGATCGCCGGAGCGAGCAGAGCGCCGGCAGCGCCGGCCAGAACGTGACGGCGTGTGAACGCGCGTGTCGGCTTCATTGGATGACCTCCCGATCGCGGCTGGCATGGCGCCAACCATCGTTGATTGAAGAACGTATCTTCCATGCCGCTGCCGCAGGATGCGACGGAGCATGGGTGCTTTCGCCGCGGTCTGTTGCGCCGCGTTGCCAACCTATTACGCTCCTAGGAAGTCTGGGGGAAGCGAGACCCGACTCCGCCAGCGATACTCAGTGCGGCACGACTACGTTGCCCCACCGTCATGACCGGGCTTGTCTGCGCCATCCCCGTCAGCACCGTGCCGCGACGGATGGCCGGGTCTGATCCTCGGATCAAGTCCGGGGACGGCCATGACGATGGGGGGACACCCGTCGCTGTCAGGTCTTGCCCGCCACCTTGCAGGCGATGTCCAAGGCGCGGCGCAGCAACGCCTCGCTGGCCTCGGGCGTGCGGAAGGCGCTGTGCGCGGACAGGGTGACGTTGGGCAGCGTGGTCAGTTCGTGGCCGGCCGGCAGTGGTTCGGTGACGAACACGTCCAGGGCGGCGTGGCGGATGTGGCCTGATTTCAGCGCGGCGATCATCGCCGCCTCGTCCACCAGCGCGCCGCGGGCGGTGTTCACCAGGATGACGCCGGGACGCAGCCGGGCGATCCGTTCAGCGGTCAGGAAGCCGTGCGTCTCGTCGTGTAGCAGCAGGTGCAATGACAGGACGTGGCTTTCCTGGAGCAGCGTGTGAAGGTCGACGAAAGTGACGCCCGGTGCCGATTTGTGCGAGCGGTTCCAGGCGATGACCCGCATGCCGGAGCCGCCGGCAATGCGCGCCACCTCGCCGGCGATGCCGCCGAAGCCGAGCAGCCCGAGCGTCTTGCCGGTCAGTTGCGAGCCTTCCGAGCGGATCCACTCGCCGCGCCGCATGCCGCCGTCCATCGCCGCGATGCCGCGCGCCGCGGCCCACATCAGCGCGATGCTGTGTTCCGCCACCGCAATGTCGCCGTAGCCCTTGATGATGTGGACCTTGATGCCGATCGCTTCCAGTTCGTCCGGATGCATGTAGCTGCGCGCGCCGGTGCCGAGGAAGATGATGTGGCGCAGGCCGTGGCAGGCCCGCATCGCCTCGGTCGGCATCTGCGTGTGATCGTCAAGCACGAAGTCATAGCCTGCGAGCAGGCCGGGCAGTTCGTCGGGTGCGATATGGCCGCGTTCCTGGACATCGACGTGCGGGTCGTCGGGGCGGACCACCTGGCGGAATATCGCGGCGAGATCGTCGACCGCATCCATGAACAGGCCCTTCATCGTCACGCTCCCCTGCTTATTGTGGCGCCGCAGCATGCGCGGCGTGATCAGTGCGGGCAAGATGGCGCGGGCGACTGTTGGCCCCGGGGGACAGATGATCCGGGGGACGGTTGGCTCGGGCGGCAGATGGCCGTGCGACAGATGGCCGTGCGACGGATAGTCGGGGCAACAGACGCTCCGGGCGACAGGCACTCCGCCGGGGGACCACACGGCCGGCGGCGTGCTAGCGCCTCCCTTTCGCCGGTCAGGGCAATTCCCTATCACTGCGGCATCTGGAATCGGGATGCCCCGCACCCCTCGCCTTGTCGCCGCCGACCGGTCCATGCCGCGCCGCCCGCTCCCGTCGGTGCGCCGCGGCGTGCCGGCCGTCGCGCCGTCAGCCCCGCCGCCCGCCCCGCGCCGGCGAGGCTGGCTGCGTCCGTTCCGGTGGGCGATCATCCTGGCGATCTGGGGCACGCTGGCGCTGGCGGCGGTGCTGCTGTGGTTCGCCCGCGACCTGCCGCGGCCGGAAGCGGCGCTGGACGCGTTCCGCCGGCCGAGCCTGACGCTGGAGGATCGCGCCGGGCAGGTCTTCGCCACGTTCGGCGACGTGGTCGGCGAGCCGCTGCGGCTGGCCGACATGCCGCCCTATCTGACCGCGGCTGCCGTTTCGGTGGAGGACCATCGGTTCTGGCACCATCCCGGCGTCGATCCGATCGGCCTGACGCGCGCCGCGCTGACGGACCTGCTGGCCCTGCATCTCGTGCAGGGCGGCTCGACCATCACCCAGCAGGTGGCGAAGAATCTGTTCCTGACCAATGCCCGCACCTTCAAGCGCAAGGTGCAGGAACTGATGCTGACGTTCTGGCTGGAGCATCAGTTCACCAAGCGCGAGATCCTCGAGATCTGGCTGAACCGCGTCTATCTGGGCTCCGGCGCCTGGGGGATGGACGCGGCGGCGCACATCTATTTCGGGGTGTCGGCGCGGCACGTGACGCTGTGGCAGGCGGCGGTGCTGGCCGGGCTGCCGCGGGCGCCGTCGCGCTTCAATCCGCGCAGCAACTCGGTCGCCGCGGCGGCGCGCGGACGCGAGGTGCTGGCCGCGATGGTCGCCGCCGGCGCGATCACCGAGGCGCAGGCGAAACAGGCCGCCGCCGAGATCGCCTTCCCGCGGACGCCGCCGATTGCGCCGGGTTGGTTCGCCGACTGGACCGCCGACAAGGCGCAGGCGCTGGTGCCGCCCGACACCGACGCGACGCTGCGCACCACACTCGATTCGCGCTTGCAGGGGGCGGCGGAGTCGCGGCTGGACGCGCTGTTGGCGGGCCCCGGGGCGGCCGCCGGGGCAACCCAGGGCGCGGTGGTGGTGCTGGACGCGGCGAGCGGTGCGGTGCGCGCGATGGTGGGCGGACGCGACTACCGGCAGTCCTCCTACAACCGCGCGGTGGTGGCGCGGCGCCAGCCGGGTTCGTCGTTCAAGCCGTTCGTCTGGCTGGCCGCGTTGGAGAAGGGCGAGACGCCCGACACCACGGTGCTGGACGCGCCGATCCACATCGGCAACTGGAGCCCGGAGGATTTCGAGCGCCGCTTCCTGGGCGAGATCTCGCTGGAGGAGGCGCTGGCGCAGTCGATCAACACCGCGTCCGTGCGGCTGCTGCTGCTGGCCGGCGGGCCGCGCGTGGTGGCCGGGGTCGCGGCACGGCTCGGCATCGCCGACAAGCTGCCGGACAATGCATCGCTGGCGCTCGGCACCGGAGAGGTCGGGTTATTGGAGCTGTCGGCTGCCTATGCGGCGTTCTTCAACGGCGGGCACCGCGTCGTGCCGTACGGGGTCGAGCAGGTGCAGGCCGATGGCCGCTGGAGCCCGGCGGCGCGGGTCGAGCCGGTGGCGGCGATCGACCCCGACAAGGCGGCGATGATGGCGCGGATGCTGGCCGCGGTGGTCTCGCGCGGGACCGGGCGGGCGGCGGCGGTGGCGGGGCACACGGTGGCGGGCAAGACCGGCACGACGCAGGATTTTCGCGATGCCTGGTTCATCGGTTGGATCGATGGCGCGATCATCGGGGTGTGGCTGGGCAACGACAACGACGCGCCGATGAAGGCGGTGCAGGGCGGATCGTTGCCGGCGCGGTTGTTCCACGAGATCGCGGTGGCGGCGCGATGACGGGACGTGGCCACGGGCCGCTGTCAGATTCTATAATGTAGTAAAAATACCGCAGTCGCCCTGCATGCCATTCCGCAAACACACGCCCCTCGGCAAGAAGAAGATCCACCGCGGAGCACGCGGAGCACGCGGAGAAGGACCGCAGCACGGCGCTTCGCGCGAAGTCAGGGGCACGTTCACTGAAGGCAGGGCACGTTCACTTCTTCTCCGCGCGCTCCGCGGTGGATCTTCTTCTTGCCGAGCATCATCCGGCCCAAGTCCATCATCGGGTCGCACCACCCGGCGGCAATTCCAGTCAGGTTGGGAATGCTCTAGCCTCGTTGCCAAGCCGGCCTGGAGGAAGCCGCCTCCTGGGCCAGGCACGGGGGGACGACCATGGAAGAAGCACCGACCGCCACGCAGGGTGGCATTCCCTTGGGGAGCGTTGCCTTGGGCGCGGTGACCGAGCTCGAGCGCGCGACCATGCGCCGGGTCGCGCGCCGCCTGCTGCCGCTGCTGATCCTGTGCTACTTCGTTGCCTATCTCGATCGGGTGAACGTCGGCTTCGCCGCACTGACGATGAACCGCGCGTTCGGCTTCACCGCCGCGGTCTACGGTTTCGGAAGCGGTATCTTCTTCGTCGGCTATTTCATCTTCGAGGTGCCGAGCAACGTGCTGCTGTCGAAGATTGGTGCGCGCATCTGGATCGCCCGCATCCTGATCACCTGGGGCATCATCTCCGCCTGCACCGCGTTCATTGTCGGACCGATCTCGTTCTACGGCGTGCGCTTCGCGCTGGGCATTGCCGAGGCGGGCTTCTTCCCGGGCATCATCCTCTATCTGACCTGGTGGTTCCCATCGTACTACCGCTCGCGCATCGTCGGCGTGTTCATGGCGGCAATCCCGATTTCCAACATCGTCGGCTCGTTGGTGTCCGGCGTGCTGCTGGACCTGGACGGCTGGCTGGGCCTGGCCGGCTGGCGATGGCTGTTCATCATCGAGGCGATCCCGGCGGTCGTGCTGGGGATCGTGTTCTGGATCTACATGACCGACTGGCCGTCGCAGGCGCATTGGCTGGCGCCGGCGCAGCGCGACTGGCTGATCGCGCGGCTGGAGGCCGAGCGGTCGCGGCGCGAGGCGATCCGCAGCTACACGCTGCGCCAGGCGCTGCTGGACCGGCGCGTGTTGCTGCTGAGCCTGGTGTATTTCGGCGGCACGTTCTCCGGTTACGGCATCGTGTTGTTCCAGCCGCAGATCGTGCACCGGCTGGCCGCGGGCTTTGGCATGACCGGGATGATCAATGCCATCCCGTATGTGTTCGCCGCGACGGCCATGGTGCTGTGGGGGCGGCATTCGGATCGGACCGGCGAACGGTCGCGGCATGTCGCGATTGCGTACTGCGTCAGTTCGGCCGGGCTGATCGCCACCTCGCTGATGGTCGATCCGATCATGACCATGACGATGCTGGTGATCGCCGCGATGGGCCAGTCCTCCACCGGGCCGACTTTCTGGACGCTGCCGACGGCGATGTTGACCGGCACCGCCGCGGCGGGCGGCATCGCGCTGATCAACGCACTGGGGAACCTGGGCGGATTCTTCGGGCCCTACTTGTTCGGGCTGATCAAGGACGCGACCGGCGGGAGTTTCATGTTCGCGCTGATCGCGATCGCGATGGGGCCGATCATGTCCGCCTCGGTCGTGCTGATGCTCGGGCATGACCGGCGGCTGGAGCATATCCCCGCGGCCAGAACCGAGGTGTGAGCGGGGGCGGGTGCGGGATGGTTCCGGTGCTATAAGCGGGGTGTTGCCCGCCTGGCGGAATGGCAGACGCAGCGGACTTAAAAGCTTTTATCTAAACATATTTACGTTGACATTGTCATTCAAAATCAGTATGTTAAATGAAATCTACGGAGGCTGATGACCTACCACAGTTCTAGCACAGATTAGCACACAGGCCCGGTTCGGGGCCGGAAAGCGAGCGCAATATGGCCCGACACGAAATCCTAGGAGGCAAGGTTCACGTCTATAAGCGCGATCAGACCCGCCAGTGGCATTGCTCCGCCTCGATCAACGGCCGGCAACTCCGCACCACCACCAAGCAGGAGAGCCTGGAGCAGGCCAAGGACTTCGCCGAGGACTGGTATCTGGAGCTGCGCGGCAAGCTCAAGCGCGGCGAACTCAACTCAGGCAAGACCTTCAGCGAGGCCGCCGAGCGGTTTCTCCGCGAATACGACGTCATCACCCGCGGCCAACGCAGCCCGCACATGTTGGAAAATTACGAATCAAAGCTGCGCGTTCACCTGCTCCCCTTCTTCGGCAAGAAGTGGCTGTCGGAGATCACGTCCGCCCTCGTGCAGGACTACCGAATCCACCGACACGAGGACGGGAAGGGACGCCGCGACACGCTGCCCACGCGCAGCACGATGCACAAGGACATGGTGACGCTGCGCCAGGTGCTCAAATCCGCCGTCCGCAACGGATGGCTCGACCACATGCCCGACCTCTCCGAGCCTTACCGGACCTCCGAGAAAATCTCGCACCGCGCGTGGTTTTCGCCGGAGGAATACAAGCAGCTTTATGAGGCCACCCGGCGCCGGGTCGAACATCCGCCCAAGCCGCGGTGGAAATCGTCGTGTGAGCAGGCGCACGACTATGTGCTCTTCATGGCGAATACCGGGCTCAGGCCTGACGAGGCCGCCCGGCTCGAATTCCGCGACGTCAGCATCGTCAACGACGATGCGACCAAGCAGACCATTCTTGAGATCAAGGTGCGCGGCAAGCGCGGCACCGGCTATTGCAAAAGCACCACCGGCGCGGTGGTTCCCTTCAATCGTCTCAGAGGCCGCAACATGAAGCAGCCGGCCGACCGGCTGTTTCCGAAACCGATCCGCATGATCTTCAACGCCGTGCTCGACGAAGAGAACCTACGGTTCGACCGCGAAGGCAACCGCCGAACGCCTTACAGCCTCAGGCACACCTATATCTGTCTCCGCCTCATGGAAGGCGCCGACATCTATCAGATTGCCAAAAACTGCCGCACCTCGGTCGAAATGATCGAGAAATACTACGCCTCGCATATCGCCAGCAGCCTCGACGCGGCGGCAATCAATGTGCGCCGTCCGCGCAAGCGGAAGAAGGCCGAGACGCAAGACGACGACGAAAAGGAATAGAAGTGTCTCTCTTCCGGCTTGGCGCGGAGCGCCCGGGCTGGTATAGATCGAGCCAATGTGCGGGCGTGGCGAAATTGGTAGACGCAACGGACTTAGACCAAACTTGAGTGCTCATTGGGAAACCGATGATGCAGAACTGCCCAAATTCGGGGGAACCTGTCAGATGGCAATCCCGAGCCAAGCCCGAAAACGGGAAGGTGTAGAGACTAGACGGGTAGCACCTAAGGCCGCTGGTTCCAGCCGGCGGCTAAGGTGAAGGGATAGTCCAGACCCCAAACCCACCCTGGGCGCAATCGCACAGGATGGGGCGGCGAAAGCCGTAGCGGGTATGAAAATCCGTTGGCCCGAAAGGCCGTGCCGGTTCAAGTCCGGCCGCCCGCACCAATTATCCGAAAAAGCGTACCCAATTCCCCGTAACGCCGATCGAATAGGTTTGGGAAGCCCGTGGGAGCTTCCCGCCATCCAAGCGAGACGTTCAGCGGCTCGCCCAGCGCGGCTCCTTGCGGGCAGCGCCAATCGGGGTTCAGCCCCGATCCCAGGGCCGAAGGGCCAGTGGTTAGCCAAGGGATCGATGTTCTTCTTTCTTGACCTGTTCATGCCATTAGACAGCGCGTTTCAGGCGTCGCCTGGCGGCGTCTGGATGAACGGATAGCATCGCCTTTTGGGTGTCCGATTTACCGAGGTGTTTGGTGGTCATCGCTGCGTGGCAGCGCGGAGGGTTCTTGCCGGCGGCGGCGATTGAGCGGATAGTTCCAGCAGCGGAATCCGAGGCAACGAAATGACCGACGACCTGACAAACGACCAAATCGCGCTGCTCTGTGACATCGGGGAGTTTGACCCGTCAAAACACGCCGAGGTCAAGAAACGCGATATGGAACGGCTTATCGCCGGGGGTTACGCGGAGCCGGCTGAGAGCCATTCGGGACGCGCCTTTAAGCTCACTGCCAAGGGCGCTGCGTTTCTCAGCGAGCGTGGTGCCGGGTTGAATGAGGCGTAGAGGGGAGGACGCGAGAGGAGGGCTAAATGTCGCAATCAGGTGGGTCATCTCTGTTTTCATGGGTCAGGCCACCCAGCGACAATCTTCTTCGCCTCTTCGAGACGGCACTTGTCGCCCATTCGGTCCTCTTGGCCCTTCTGCATGGCATAGGCAGTTTCTAAATCTACGCCAGTCATGAATGGTCGCTGCCAGGTTTTATATAGATGGACGCTATCGGCTTTCCCGCCATCAGGATTTTCAACAAACTCCCAGCCATGATCGAGGATGTAGCAGCTCTTGCGCAGCCGTTCCCGGTAAGCAGGATCATCGCTAGATGGGCTCGTCGTTTTAGGTCTGTCTGACATATTCTTTCCATTGACCGCAAAAGTTGGTTGAGAACACCTGCGGCCAGACTGCCTGCCCCTCCGGTCGCCTCATTTACTGTCGGTGCGTTGGCGTGACAGAGGCCGATGGAATAACCGTGGTTGTCATAGAATTTGCAGGCCGAGCAAAGTCGGCTCCGGCATCGAGCGCTCCGCGCAGCAACAGCTGTTGCCGGCAGGCATAGAACTGCCCTGTGCTGATGCCATGCCTGCCAGCCACCATCGCCGTCGACACATCCGGCTCCATGCCTTCGGCCACGATCTTGTGCTTCTGCTCGGCCGTCCAACGACGGCGCTTGCCGCAGGTGCTCAACTCGGTGCCCAGGCGCCCAGCGCTCGTACGATCAGTCGTACGAGCATCCCCCGCCTGCGAAGCGCGCGTTGCCATGCCGTCCTCTGCCGTCACCGACGACATCTGGCACTTAAACCGCCCGCGCCGAGCAATGTGACGCTCCGACCCCGCTTACGCTAAGCTGTCAATCGGCTCCGTTGGAATCCTACTCCGGACTGGATGTGGGGCAATGCGCCGGATTCAGAGCCTCTATCAAACGTATTGGGGGCTACGCGCAAGTAAGCGCATGAGGCTTTTGCCAGCACGTTTTGCGAATCCGCCACTTTCACGAAACGCACCGTTTTGCACGAAGTCCTCCACTATTTCTTTGACTAACGCCTCATCTGGGGCACGATTATGGTTGCTGCGGCCAATACCAGAGTTGTCGATAATCACCTGGTCGCCCGCTCTGTTCTCAAAACCAATACGGAACGACTTTTCAGCATAGTAGGCCCAATCTGAATGTTTGAACACATTCCTAGAAGCACGAAGTTGTAAAAAAAGCACTGGACGACCAAGCTCATGATTCACAAATGTCTCGTCTGGATCTCGTTCTGTGAGGACTAAACCAACTTCCTTGAATATGCCTGCGAGCCGTTCTGTCGCGACCCGGAGTTTGGCGCGGTCAGCACGGTCAGCGCAATCTTTTGCTTTCTTCTGCCCCACCAATTGGGATGCGTACTCTTTCAATGCTGCCGTCATAAAACATCTCCTCTAAAAATCGTGTTACAGCCCAGCCTCTTCATTGAATGAACCGCAGAGATTGGGCTTTTACTCCCTGCGTGGAATTTTTATAACATAATACTTTCCCGTGAATTCATCTATTTTTTACTTTCATCGTTTTTTGAGAAAGGCCGCCGCAAGGGAACGGCTCCCGCGGCGCCCATTTCCCTCTTCGGTTAACATCATGCGGACGCGACATCCATCGTGGGTGTGGGCGCGCCCCTGCGGGTCAGGCTCTACTCGCCTGTCACATGCGAAGGGGCGACAGGCTCCCCAAGCCCCGAAGCCGGGTCTTGGCCTGCCGGTGACGATCCCTCGCGCAAGCAAGTGAGAAAATACGAATAGCAGCGCTACCGCTTGCGCCTGCCGCGCCGCAAGGGTGCGTCTCGCTCTGAGATCCCGTGCTGCGCACGCCCTTGCCCCGCGC
>PLXO01000281.1 GCA_003151425.1 Acetobacteraceae bacterium | reverse complement strand
GTCTTTGGGCGTCGCCTAAGTGGCGAAACTACAACTAACATCTTGTTAGCGCACAGCCGAAGTCCAACATGTAAGCGGCGCTACCAGGAACCGCACCAAAATGCCGAAATCCCACACCACCGCACGGCAGAGAAACTCGCACATGGCTGCGGTGCACGCCCTCGGCCACCCAACCTCCCCACCGCCACAGACAAGATGGGTCCAGCCGGCGCACGGGCGGGCCGGCGAACCATCCACACCGGCGACAATCGCACCGTCACCGCCAACGCCGGGCACCCCGAACACGCCGAGCTCCGCATCATTGGCACAAGGCGCTGGCAGCGATCTTACCGTGACCTGGACCGCCCCGGCGATCGACAGCACGCACGGCGCCGCCACCGGGTTCAACCTGCGATCCAGCCCCTACGGCGCCGGCACCTGGACGACAGTGTCAGGCGTCACCAGCCCATACGACCTGTCAGGCCTGGCAGCCGGTGCGGCGATCGACGTTCAGCTCCAGAGCTCGAACGCCACCGGCACGAGCCCATGGTCAGCCATCAGCACGCTCACCACAGCCGCAGCCGGACCGTACGCACCGAACGCCCCGGCGATTGCCAGCGTCGCGCCGCCGGTGGACGGCACCAACACCAAGCTCACCGTCACCTGGACAGCTCCGGCGATCGACAGCACCCACGGCGCCGCCACAGGGTTCAACGTGCGCTCCAGCCCCGCTGGGGCCAACACCTGGACGACAGTGACAGGTGTCACCAGTCCGTACCGGCTCACCGGCTTGACCGGTGCAACCGCGCTCAACGTCGAAGTTCAAGGCACGAACGCCGCGGCAAGCCCGGGCGCGTGGTCAGCCGCCACAACGGCCACGACCTGGGGCACCACTGTCGCGCCGGGCGGTTGGACAGCCGCAGCCGCGCAAGTTCATAACACGAACGTTGCGCCGAACGGCGGGGTGCAGATGACCGTGACCGCCGCACCAACCGCGGTGACCGGGGCAGCGTTCGCGTGGTCGGCCAGCAATTCCGCAATCCCGACGACAGGCCTGATCGCAGCCGCCGCCGACGGCCAAACAAATGGGTGGGCGCAATATTTCAACGCACCGGCCACCGCCGGCACCTTCTACCTGTGGATGCTGGTGCAAGGCGCCGGCGCCACCACCACCGGGGCCCTTGTCACGTCAGCGATCACGGTGTCGTAGACCGCGGTTTGCAACAGCGCGGCAGTCATCAGTCGGGATCCGCAGCGAACGGCATCGGCAGTGCTGCGCACGCTGTGCCCAGCCCGCTGGCGCGGATCTACCGAGGCGGGCAGATCCGCGCCAGCGTATCCAGCCGCAGCGTGCTCCGCACCAGGTTACAGAGGTGGTGCATCAAGTTTGACGACGCTCGTCAGCAGGTGATTCGAGAGTTACGCGGCGCCGCAGTCTTGCGGGTGTTCATGGCGCTGCCGGTTTCCCTAAGCTGAGCCGAATTCCAGCCGCTGAACTGAAGCGAGCTCGCCGCCCAGCATGAGATCAGTGCCGCGTCGGTGTCCCGGGCACTCCCTTTTCGTGTTCAGCGATGCAGCCTTGAGGCACCGCCCCAGCGCCGCCGCGGCGTCACCCCGCCCATCCGTCGGTGAAGCAGATTACCTGGCCCACGAGGAAGTCGCTCGAAGGGCCGGCGAGGAACAGGATCAGCGCCGCAGCACGCCTGACGACAACGCACGAACCGCTGCCGTGGAGCGCGCTCGGCATTCGCACGCGGTTTGGATCATTCAACTGCCACCTTAGCAGAACTGAGAGCCGGGACGGACGCAACTGGACCCGGTGCGCAAGCTACGATAACTGCTATGGCCCGCGACCCGCTGCGTCTGTGGCGCCATCCTGGTAAATACTATCATGAAAGTTAAATCACTTATACGATTCGTGCCATAAGAAATGAAATTCCTACTAACATCTGGACAACAGCAGCCGGATCACCACATGCACGTGACGCCAACAGGAACCGGACCAAGAATGCCGAACTATCCCACCGCACGCGCGACAAACCGGCCCCAAGCCACGATGTACGCCCTCGTGCACGAAAACTCGCCACCGCCCACGTCGCTGATACCGAACACGCCGGGCGCCGCATCAATGGCACAAGGCACCGGCAGCGCCCTCGCCGTGACTTGGCCAGCGCCAGCGATCGACAGCACGCACGGCGCCGCCAGCGGATTCAACCTGCGATCAAGCCCGACCGGCGCCACCATCTGGACGACCGTGTCAGGTGTCACCAGCCCATACAATCTGTCAGGCCTGGCAGCCGGCGCGGCGATTGACGTTCAACTCCAGAGCTCGAACGCCGCCGGCACGAGCGCGTGGTCAGCCACCAGCACGCTCACCACAGCGACCGCCGCACCGAACACGTTGAGCGGCGTGTCACTGGCACAAGGCACCGGCAGCGACCTTGCCGTGACTTGGACCGCCCCGGCGATTGACAGCACACACGGCGCGGCCACCGGGTTCGCCCTGCGATCCAGCCCAGCCGGCGCTGGCGCCTGGACGACCGTGTCAGGTGTCACCAGCCCATACGACCTGTCGGGCCTGGCAGCCGGGGCGGCGATCGACGTTCAGCTCCAGAGCTCGAACGTCGTCGGCACGAGCGCGTGGTCAGCCACCAGCACGCTCACCACAGCCGGAGTTGCAGCTGGACCGTACGCACCGAACGCGCCAGGCGCCGCATCACTGGCGCAAGGCAGCGGCAGCGACCTTACCGTGACCTGGACCGCTCCGGCGATCGACAGCACGCACGGCGCCGCCACCGGGTTCAACCTGCGATCCAGCGCCTCCGGCGCTGGTACCTGGACGACTGTGTCAGGTGTCACCAGCCCATACGACCTGTCAGGCCTGGCAGCCGGTGCAGCGATCGACGTTCAGCTCCAGAGCTCGAACGCCACCGGCGCGAGCCCATGGTCAGCCACCGGCACGCTGACCACGGCCGCAGCCGCAGGCGGACCGTACGCACCGAACGCCCCAGCGGTCGCCGGCGTCGCGCCGCCGGCGGACGGCACCAACACCAAGCTCACCGTCACCTGGACCGCTCCGGCGATCGACAGCACCCACGGTGCCGCCACAGGGTTCAACGTGCGCTCCAGCCCCGCCGGGGTCAACGCGTGGACGACTGTGTCAGGTGTCACCAGCCCGTACACGCTCACCGGCCTGACCAGTGCAACCGCGCTCAACGTCGAAATTCAAGGCACGAACGCCGCGGCAAGCCCGGGTGCATGGTCAGCCGCCGCAACGGCCACGACCTGGGGCACCACTGTCGCGCCGGGCGGCTGGACAGCCGCAGCCTCGCAAGTTCACAACACGAACGTTGCGCCGAACGGCGGGGTGCAGATGACCGTGACCGCCGCACCAACCGCGGTGACCGGGGCAGCGTTCGCGTGGTCGGCCAGCAATTCCGCAATCCCGACGACAGGCCTGATCGCAGCCGCCGCCGACGGCCAAACCAACGGATGGGCGGCATACTTCAGCGCACCGGCCACCGCCGGCACCTTTTACCTCTGGATGCTGGCGCAAGGCGCCGGCGCCACCACGACCGGCGCCCTTGTCTCGTCAGCGATCACGGTGTCGTAGAAATCGGTCGGGCTTGCGCCTTTAACGTACTTATCATGAAATTATCGTCAATAAATCGATCAAAAGTCGACCGTAATCTTCTGATATCTGCCATCTAGGAGACATAAGATCTCAAAATTTTTCGATTTTTCCTAAATCCGACAGGCTACTAGACTGGGGTTTGCACCAGCACCGGCGGTCATCAGTCGGCATCCGCGGAGAACTGCATCGGCACTGCTGCGCACGCCGCGCCCAGTCCCCGGCGTGGATCGACGGAAAAGGGCGGATCGACGCCGGCGCATCTGGCCGCAGCGTGCAACCGCGGCCGCACCTGGTGTCCCAGCTCCAAGGTTCGTTGCCGTGACCAAACGGCGGACTGGGGACACCTGTGGACAAAACCCGCCATAAAGAACCGTCAGATTTTCCCGCTGGTCGGTGATGGGGTGAGTCGGTTCACGCGACGCCCATACCCGCGGCACGTCACACGCCAAAAGGTCTAGACTTTGTTGTTGTTTCGGCTGCTGGTACGAGCGTCGGGGTCGGTTTACCCCATCCAGCACGCCACCTGAGCAGGCGGTTCCGTGCCTCGCGCGCCAAATCCACACGGATCGCCGCCGCTTCCGCCAGTGCCAGCGGCAACAGGCGACGCACCTCCGGCCCGGACAGCACATCAATGGCCAACACCACGCGCTGCCATTCGTTGGGCTTTCTACCTGATGGGGGAAACTGAAATCACCCGTCCAGAGAGTGCCGGTCGGGTAGGTGACTGCTTCATGCCCAATCAATGTCATGGTGGCCTCCGACGCCTGGATGGGTACGAGAAGGCGACTTTCCGCCAAATGAACCGCTTAGGGTCGAAGTGCCAGGCCAGCGTGCCGTGCGGCCGCTGGCGGCTAACGTAGCAGGCGAGCACCGTCCAGTCCGTTCGGGTCAGCAGACTAGTGATAGCCGGGCCGTGTGCCAAGGCGGGAGTGGCTCTGCCGGACGAGGGAGGCCCACCGGTGACGGATAAGAGCCGCTCTATCAGGGGGATGGCCGACCAACCGCCGTCGGATGCCAGGGAGATGCGCCCGTCCGGACATATTGTCGTATCGAGGACCGCAAGGTCGGATTGCAGTGGTGCGAACTCGGTGGCCAGGGCCAAAGGGGCATGCAACATCAACCCGCTGCCGACCGTCACCACCTGCCAAGGATGCAGCGTCCCCGACGCGACGAACGCTTCGCCGCCGATGGCGTTTCCGGATTCCATCTCGGCGATGGTGCCGCGAAGGAGCAGGGCGTGTCGAGGCCTTGCCAGGGGACGAAGCCAGGGGCGAAAACCATGGGCGACGATGCTGAATGTCCGTTTTTCGGCGCAAGATAGAAATGTCACCACTGTGCCGCAGAAGATATATTATGGAAAGAAACGGCCGTTTGGGATACGCGCGCCGCCAAGCCAAGCCGGCGGCCGCCCACGGTTCAGCTACGCTGCCGCCAGCGCCTGCTCGACATCGACGGCGTCGATGTCTGCCGGCGATCCGAGGATCAGCGACATCGTCATGCCTGGCGGGATGAACGGCTTCGAACTGATCAGCCAGGCGCGCGCCGTGCGCGGTGGCCTGAAGGCCCTGGCCACGTCGGGTTAGGCCAACATCGACCGCCCCGGCACCGCTCGCCCCGTCGTGCCCCTGCCGCTGCAACCCTACCATCTCGCCGATCTTGCGACGTGCATCCGCGCCGCGCTTGATCACCTCCGACCTTGTCACACCTCTCCCGCTTCTCGCGGGAGGTCGCGGCGCACTCGCGACGCGGGCGAGGGTGGTGCATGCGGCACGACCCTCACCGGGCATCGCTGCGCGACCCGACCTCCCGCAAGCGGGAGAGCACGCCGACGTCCTCTTCCCCACCAATGCAGACCGCCCGCAAAGACAGCGCTATCCTGCGCCGGCCACCGACCTGCGAGCGAGTCCCGTATGCCCATCCGTGCCGTCTGCTTCGACGTCGGCGAGACATTGATCGACGAAACCCGCCATTGGGGCGAATGGGCCGACTTCCTCGGTGTGCCCAAGCTCACGCTGTTCACCGCGCTCGGCGTCACCATGGCGCGCGGCCAGTCGCTGCGCCGCGTGTTCGAGATCTTCCGCCCCGACCTCGACTTCGCCAACGTGCGCAAGATGCGCGCCGCCCAGGGCTATATCTACGACTTCCTCGTCACTGACCTGTATCCAGACGCCATCCCGTGCCTCGCGGCGCTGAAATCCCGTGGCCTCAAGGTGCTGATCGCCGGCAACCAGCCGATCGAGGCCGAGGCGGCGCTGGCCAAGCTGCAGTTGCCGACCGACCTGATCGCCTCCTCGGCCGGTTGGGGCGTCGCCAAACCGGACCCGGCGTTCTTCCAGCGAGTCATCGAGGCCGCCGGCGAACCGCCTGAGTCCATAGCCTATGTCGGCGACCGCATGGACAACGATGTGCTGCCGGCCCGCGCCGCCGGCATGGTGGCGGTGCTGCTGCGCCGCGGTCCCTGGGGCTGGATGCACGCCGAGCGCCCCGACGTCGACGCGGCGCATCTGCTGCTGCACGACCTGGCCGCGTTGCCCGACGCGCTGGCCGGGCTGTGACCTCGCCAGGTACACCGGCCTAGCACCGGTACAATTCGCTGATTCGAAACGCTTAATCAATCTGCTAGCGTCGACTTCATCCGGGTCCCCGCATGGGTGCCGACACACAGCCAGAACGGGGTCCCCATGTGGCGCATGCTTCGCAACGTGCTGATCCTGCTGCTCCTGGTCGTGGTTTTGCTCGCCGCCGGCGCGGCCGGCCTGCTGTGGTCCACCCTGCCTCCCATAATGCAGGAGGCGTACATCCCCAGCCTCGGCGCCCCGGTCGCGATCGGCTTCGACGCCGACGGCGTCCCGCGCATCCAGGCCGCCAACGACACCGATGCCGCTGCCGCCCTCGGCTTCGTCCATGCCCGCGACCGCATGTTCCAGATGGAGCTGATGCGCCGCGCCGCCTCCGGCCGGCTGTCGGAAATCGCCGGCCCGGCCACGCTGTCGATCGATCGTATGATGCGCGTACTCGGCCTGCGGTCCCGCGCCGAGGCCGGCCTGGCGCTGCTGCCCGCCGACACGCGCGCCCCGCTGGACGCCTACGCGCGCGGCGTGAATGCCTGGATCGCGTCGCGCGGCCGGTGGACGGCGCCGGAGTTCCTGCTGCTCGGGGCGCCGGAGCCATGGACCCCGGTCGACAGCCTGCTCTGGGGCGAGACCATGGGGCTGTGGCTGTCGACCAACTGGCGCACCGAACTGCAGCGCTTGGCGTTGGCCGGCAAGACCCCGCAATGGATGATCGATACGCTGTGGCCGCCCGACAGCGCGGCGGGCCATCCCGAGGCCAGCCTCCCCTCCCCGCGCCTCGCCGCGTTCGCGCCTGGTTTGGCCGCCCCCGGTTCGATCGCCCCCAACCTGACCGCTCCCAGCCGGATCGCCGAGCGCGTGCTGGCGCTGCTGCCGCGCTTCCCGGGCCCGTTCACCCAACCCGGCACTGCCTCCAACGCCTGGGCGGTGGACGGCGCACACAGCGCCACCGGCGCGCCGCTGCTCGCCGGCGACCCGCATCTCGCGTTCGGCTTCCCCGGCATCTGGTATCTGGCGCGGATCGACACGGCGGACACCACCCTGGTCGGCGCCACCGCCCCCGGGGTGCCGTTCATCGTGCTGGGCCGCAACCGCGCCATCGCCTGGACCTTCACCACCACCGGCGCAGACACCGAGGACGTGTTCATCGAAACCCCGGTGGGCGCCGACGCCTATGCCACGCCGGACGGCCCACGCCCTTTTTTCGTCCGGCATGAAATCATCAAGATCAAGGGCCAGCCGGACCAACTTCTGACCGTGCGCGAGACCCGCCACGGCCCTGTCATCAGCGATCTCGACGGCGGCACCGGCCCGATCCTGGCGGTCAGCATGGCCAGCCTCCAGCCGGGCAACACCGCGGCGTCCGGGCTGCGCGCGCTGAACCTGGCGCGCAGCGTCGCCGAGGCCGGACAGGCCGGCGCCGCGATCACCGCGCCGGTGCAAAACCTGATGGTCGCCGACCGCGCCGGAATCGGGCTGTTCGTCACCGGCCGGGTGCCGATCCGCCGGGCCGGCGACGGCAGCGCCCCGGTTCAGGGCGCCGACGGCGCGCATGACTGGATCGGCTGGGCCTCGGGCGACCAGCTTCCGCACTACGTCGCCCCCGCCAGCGGCCACCTGCTGAACGCCAACGAGCGTATCGCGCCGCCCGACTTCCCGGTGTTCCTCGCGCGCGACTGGTTCGGCGACTGGCGCGCCCGACGCATCCACGAGCTGCTCGCCACCACCGCCCGCCCCACGCCGGCGGATTTCGTCGCGATGCAGCTCGACGTGGTCAGCCCGTTCGCGCGCGACCTGCTGCCGCGTCTGCTCGCCGTCCACACCGACGACGCCCGCGCGGCTGCGGCGCTTGACCTGCTGCGCCACTGGGACGCCAGCATGGCGCGCGACCTGCCGCAGCCGCTGATCTTCACCGCCTGGCTGGAGCGGTTCACCGACCTGGTGCTGCGCGGCGCCGGCATCCCGCTTGCCAACGCCGGTCCGCACAGCGAGTTCGCCGCATACGTGCTGTCATCAGCCGGACCCTCAGTCCCTGGGGCACCCCCGGTCGGCGCACCCTCAGGGACACCACCCGGCGCGCGCTGGTGCGGCGGCGACTGCAACGTGCCGCTGCGCGCCTCTTTGGAGGCCGCGGTCACCGACCTTGCGGCGCGCTTCGGGCCGGACCCAGCGACGTGGCGTTGGGGCCAGCCGCACCAGGCGGTGTTTGCCAACCCGTTCCTGAGCCAAATCCCGCTGCTCGGGCGCTGGACCAGGTTCCAGATCGAAAGCCCCGGCGGCGACACCACGCTCGACCGCGGCGTGCCCGCGCGCGGCAGCTTCGAGTCGGTGCATGGCCCGGAATTTCGTGCCGTGTATGATCTCGCCGACCTTGATCGCAGTCTGTTCGCCGTCGCCCCGGGGCAGTCGGGCAATCCGCTCAGTTCGCATGCGGACGATTTCCTGCGCCGCTGGCGGGACGGCCAGATGATCATGCTAGGATCGGGCAGGCTGGGATCGACCGGCGCCCCAACGGGCTCCCCGACCGACACCAGCATCACCGCGAGGATCCGGCTGCTGCCATGATCTACACCGCGTCCACCGCCTCCAGTCCGTCGTGGGAAGCGCCGCTGCTCGCCGGCGTGCGGCGACGCCGCTGTTTCGGCTGGCTGGTCGACCTCCTGCTGGTGGCCGGACTGGTCGCCACGCTCTTCGGATCGCTGTTGCTGCTGGGCCTGATCACCTTCGGCCTGGGCTGGTGGTTGCTCGGCCTTCTCCCGCTGGCGCCGTTCGCCTACCACTGCCTGTTCCTGAGCAGCACGCTGTCCGCCACCCCTGGCCAGGCGCTGTGCGGCCTGATCGTGCGGCGCGACGACGATCTCGGCCCACCAACGCTGGCGCAGGCGGGGATCTCCACCCTGATCTTCTACCTGACACTGGCAACCACCGGCCTGCTGCTGCTGGTCGCGCTGTTCACCCCGCACAAGCGCACGCTGCACGATCTGGTGTCCGGCCTTGTCGTCGTGCGCCGCGGCGCCTGGCACAACTGGGCGGTGACCACAGGGGCGTTGACCGAGGGCGCCGGGTCCTGGAACATGGGTGCCGGACATCCTTACGCATGAGCTACAAGTCACCACGCCGGCCGCAGTTCTTTTACACCACCGCGCCCCTGCCCTGCCCGTACGTGGCCGGCCGCACGGAGCGCAAGGTGGTAACCGAGATCGTCGGCCCTGAAGCCGAGACGCTGCACGACCGGCTGTCGCGCGCGGGCTTCCGGCGCAGCCACAACATCGCCTACGCGCCGGTCTGCCCGTCCTGCCAGGCCTGCATTCCGATCCGCATCCCGGTCGCCACGTTCCAGGCCGACCGCACGCTGCGCCGCATCGCCCAGGCCAACGCGAGGATCGAGGGCTTCGAGGTCCCTGCCCGCGCCACCGCCGAGCAGTACCAGTTGTTCCAGCGCTACCAGCAGGCCCGCCACGGCGCCGGCGACATGGCCACCATGAGCTTCTACGACTACCGCGCCATGGTTGAGGACACGCCGATCGAGACCTTCGTCATCGAGCTGCGCGACCCCGACGACCGCATGGTCGCCGCCTGCCTGACCGACCGACTGGGCGACGGGCTGTCGGCGGTCTACAGCTATTTCGCGCCGGGGTTGGAACGCCGCAGCCTGGGCACCTTCACCATCCTGTGGTTGATCGAGCGTGCGCGCGCGCTTGGGCTGCCCCACGTGTATCTCGGCTATTGGGTGCCCGAGAGCCGCAAGATGGCCTACAAGGCGCGGTTTCGCCCCGCCGAGATCCTGATGGGCGGCGCCTGGCGCATGCTGACCGACGCGGATCAATCCCCTGCCCTCGCCCCGAGCCTGGTGCCGGTGTCGGCGGATTAGGCGCCTCTCTCCGTCAGGGCTGGGCTTTGTCTCGCTCCCCGTCATGGCCGGCCCCCGGGTCGGCCCCCCCGACTGAAGGCTCGGCTCCCGCGTCCGGGCCAACGTCGTGCCGCACAGCGCCACAACCTTGGTCCGGCTCAGGCGGGGCAGCCTTGGCACCAAACGCGGCTCACATTTCATCGGTTGGGGACAGGAAGCGCAAGCCTCGGCGTCGCCTCCCGCTCACCACCGGATCGTAGCCCGGCGGCAAGCCTACCGGTGGCAGGCTCATCATGAGGGTTGCTCTCCGGTAGGGTTGAACGCGGTTCCGGCTGCAGCACCGCTTCCCCCGGATCCTGGCCGTAGCCGCGGGCGCGCAAGCCGGCCGCCCGCAAGGCGATCTCACGTTGTGGAGGGTTGCAACCGTTCGACGCGAAATTCGGCCCTGACCGCCGCCCCGCCACAGCCAGCGCCACCGGAACCGCCACCACGACGGGTCGGTCTCCGCCACCGCCCAACCCGGTCGCCCGCGCGGCGTTCTCACCACCGGGTCGTAGCCCCACCGGGTGAAGATGCCCCACCGGATCACGATGCTCCCTGGCAGGCTCCAACGGGGCCGACTGTTCCATAGGGTCGTAACCGGAGATTCGCGTTTTGCCCCCGCCGCCCACTTGGTC
>PLXO01000141.1 GCA_003151425.1 Acetobacteraceae bacterium | reverse complement strand
GGCACCGTGGCGCGGGGATGGCCGGGACAAGCCCGGCCATGACGGTGAAAGGCGGTACCGCACGACCAAAACGAGAATTGCTGCCGACAGGCGAAGGGGTCGGGGCCAACGGCTGGCGGACCTGGTGGCGGGCGGCGCCGCCCAGTCCTTCGGCATGCCGCGGTGGCGCAAACTGCAGGCGATCCATGTTGACCGTTACAAGCTTGACGGGGTGATGCTCGATCCACCGGCAGAACAAGCCGAGTGAGCACGACGGCCAGGACCGAGGTGCATGATCCATGCTTTAACCACGCTCGATGCCATCGCTGTCCCAGCGCAACGCGCCGCCACCCACCCTCGTTACGATCGATCGCATCGGCGCGGAGGGCGACGGCATTGCCCACCTGGCGGACGGCACGACGATCTATGTGCCGCTGGCTCTCCCGGGCGAACGTGTCACCGTCCGACCGCTGCGCCCGCGCGGCGAGGGCTGGCACGCCGCCGCCGAGGCGATTGACGCCGCCAGTCCGGCCCGCGTCCCGCCGCCGTGCCGCCATTTTGGCCGTTGCGGCGGCTGCGTCCTGCAGCACTGGCAGGACGCAGCCTATCGCACCTGGAAGTCCGCCCTGCTTGCCGGCGCGCTGCGCAGCGCCGGGTTCACCCCGCCGGAGCCGCTTGACCTGGTTCCTGGCCTGCCCGGCGAGCGGCGCCGGATCGATTTCGCGGCCCGGCGCGCCGGCGGCAGGATGATCCTCGGGCTGCACGGCCCACGCTCGGCCGAGGTCATCGACCTGACCGACTGCCTGGTGCTGCACCCGACGCTGCTGGCGCTGCTGGCGCCGCTGCGTGTGTTGCTGCACGGGCTGCGCGCGATCCGCCGGCAGGGGGAAGTCGTCATCAACCTGCTCGACTCCGGTCCCGACCTGCTGCTGCGCGGCGACGGAGCCCCCTCGCTGGAGGATCGCACGGCGATGACCGCGTTCGCCTGCGCGCATGGGCTGCCCCGCGTGTCGTGGGCCCCCGCCGGCGACAGATCCGGCAGCGACAGCCCCGAGACCATCTGCATCCTGCGTCCCGCAACCACGACGCTGTCGGGCATCGCGGTGCGGCCACCACCCGGCGGCTTCCTCCAGGCGACCGAGGCGGGCGAGCGCGCCATCGTCGACGCTGTGTTGCGTGGCCTGCCGGCGCGCTGGCCCGCCCGGCCCCGGATCGCCGAGCTCTATGCCGGGAGCGGCAGCCTGACCTTCGCGCTGGCCGCCGCCCACGCAGGGCAGCTTCGGGTCGCCGCGTGGGAGGGCGACGCGGCCTCGGTCGGCGCGCTGAAGCAGGCCATCAACCAGGGCGGCCTGGCCGGGCGTGTCGAGGCGACGCAGCGCGACCTGACCCGCCAGCCGGTGTCGGCCAAGGAGCTGTCCGGATTTGCCGCGATCGTGCTGGACCCGCCGCATGCCGGCGCCGCCGCGCAGATCGCCCAGATCGCCGCCGCCGGCGTTCCGACCGTGGTCTATGTCAGTTGCAACCCCGCCACCCTGGGCCGCGACGCGAAGGTGCTGCATGCCGCTGGCTACGCGCTGGTCGCGGCCACCGCGATCGACCAGTTCCTGTGGTCCGCCCGGCTCGAAAGCGTCTGCGTGTTCCGCCGATGATCGCCGGGACGGCCGCCGCCGTGCTGGGCGGGCTGGCGGCGTTCGAGCGCGTGCTGATCCGCGTCCGCACCGGCGAGGGACGTGCCCGCGCCGTTGTACGCGGTGTGACGCTGGGACCCGGTGCACCAGTCGCCCGCACACCGGGGTGAATGTTATCTGACCCCCGCCCGGGCCGGCGCGCGACCCGACCCACGGGTCAAGCGCCCCAACCGGGACAAGCCCGGTGGCAGGCTCTAGAGCATTTTCGGTCTGACTGGAATTGCCGGCTCCACCTGTCATTGCGAGGAGCGCAGCGACGAAGCAATCCCCTGCGTTGGGGTGTGAGATTGCTTCGTCGCTACGCTCCTCGCAATGACAGGTGGTGTTTCCGGTCAGCGTGAAAATGCTCTAGTGGGGCAAGGCCTACCGGTGGCAGGCTCTAGAAGGGCAAGCCTTGGTCTGGTCTTTGCACCTCCTCCCACCCCGCTTGGTCCGCTTCGCGGCCCAAGCCGCCTCAAGGGGGGGAGGGAGAAGGGGGGCGTGGTCCGAGCTCGATTCCCCAGCCGCAGCAATTCTCATTTTGGCCCATNNAACAAGTCCGGCCATGACGTTGAAAGGCCGTACCACCCGACCAAAACGAGAATTGCTGCCCCAGCCGCATCATCGTTGCCGTGCCCCCCGATCGGCATTACCCTTCGATCGTTGGCGCTGGCCTCGCCCTCGATCCGGCGCATCCGGATCGAGACTTGGCCCGCGCCCGAGCCGCATCGTCGGCCGATCGTCGCGCAGCCGTCAGAAACGGCGCGCGATATGGCAGGCTTGGCATCATTCGCTCGGCGTTGCCGGGCGGTCGTAGTCTCAGGCGGTCGCCGTTTTCAGGCGGTCGCGTTTGTCAGGGGAAGGCCATGTCCGTAAGCGTGCAGGAAGCTCAGGTGCTTTGGGTCAAGGAAAAGCTCGGCGTGACGCCGACCGGGTCAGGCACCCCGACCCCGGGAGGCACGCCGGCGCCGCCGGGCTCCGACCCGCTCGCGATCAAGGCCGCCACCGATCTCGAGGCGCTCGCGTTGCGCATCGGCAAGGAGATCCAGACCGAGATCCCGCGCGCGACGAAACCCATTGCGCTCAAGGAACGCATCGCCTTTTGCACCTCGGAGCTGGAGCAGCTCGACAAGGGCATCGCCACGCTCGACGCTGCCAAGCTGGACCGGCCCGCACGCAAGACGACGCTGGCCTCCACGTCGGAGGCCCTGCGCAAGGGGCTGGTCGGCGCCAAGGCCGCGGGCATCCGGTCTGCCAACGAAACGCTCACCGCCGTCATCCGATCGCTGAACGATCAGACGGCGAAGTTCACCGAGCAACTGCGCTCGACCCGCACCGATCCGAAGACGCTGTACAAGCCGATCTCCGCGCTGCTCGATACGGTGACGCACGAGCACACCGACTGGGCGGCGCAGGTCAAGGAGGGCGTCGCCTATCTCGGCAAGGACGCGACCGCGCTGGAGATCGGCGTCGGCAAGCTGGGTGAGATCGAAACCGAACTGAACGAGATGATCGGCAGATGTCTGCCCAAGCTCACGTCCGCGCCGGGCAAGAAGCCGGAGGGCGTGGGTGGCCCGGGCGGCGGGGAAGTCGTGGGCGACGCCGAAACGGTTCTCATCGAGCTGAAGGACTGGTCGGCGGCCAAGCAGAAATACGGCAGCAACCCGAAGGAGATGCAGAAGCTCGCGGACAAGCGCAAGGAACTGGTCGACAAATATCTCAATGACACGCTCAATCCCTGGGGCCTCACGGCGGGTCCCGACAAGGGCTGGGTGTCGGTCGGCAGCTCCGATCCGACCTCGGATTACGACATCAGCGTCAACAAGCACGGTAAGAAGACCAACGGCGAGAAGACCGACACGCTGTACGACTACCAGATCGTGAAGATGTTCAACGATCATTTCCGCGCGAAGTACGGCGTGGAGTCGGGCACCATCTTCGACACCAACCTGTACGCCTCGGCCAAGGCCGAGGTGCCCGAACTGGGCGAGGACGCGACCCCGGCGGAGCAGGACGCGATCGCCGACGTCAACGCCAGCGCCGACGTGGGCGCGCTGATGAAGATGCGGCGCTACATGTCGTCCGCCGATTTCGAGGACTACCGCGTGCGCACCCTGGCGGCCGTCAGCGGCACCGCGCCCAAGGCCAAGGCGCAGGCCAAGGCGCTCGACAAGCAGTTCCGCCTGGCCGACGCGAACTACATGATCTCGCTGCTCGACATCGTCGAGAAGATGGAAAAGCTGCTGCAGCAGCCGGTGGACGAAGCCAAGCTCACCGATGAGCTGAAGCATGAGCGCGAGGAATCGGAACACCTGATCGCGGAATGGAAGAAGGGGTCAGGTGCCGAGGGGCTCGCCATCGCCACCGGCGAGGAGGCGCTGGAGCAGCTCGCGCGCCATCTCGAGCACATGAAAGACTTGAACACGATGGCCACCAACGACCTCTATACGGAGGCGACCGGCAAGGCGCGTGATCAGGAAGGCACCGTCAACACGTTCAAGGATAACCTGACGCAGATCAAAGGGCTGATCTCGACCGCGCTGACCAGCAAGGATGTCGACTTCGCCAAGCTTGCCGAGCAGCTTGCGGGTCTTGGCGTGCAGGACAATGCCGTTGCGCTGATCAAGAAGGGTGATGTTGCGGGTGCCGGGAAGCTGGTCGACGGCCAGCTCGCCGGCATGCTCAGCGACCTGGCGCGCCAGCAGGCGCTGACGATGTTCTACGCCAACGAGGCGTATCAGAGCGGCGGGCCGTTCAAGCATGTCGTCTGGGCGGGCCAGGCGGTGGAGACGGACGTGAAGGCCGAGGTCAACAAGACCGACCCGGGCGCCTGGGATCTGCTTCCCGCGCCGGAGCAGAAAAAACTCGTCGACAAGAAGCGGGCGGAGCGCCGCGCCGAGCTCACCGAGGACGAGAGCCTGCAATCGTTCAACGAGCAGCTTGGCGACTTCCTCAAGGACCTTGCGCATTACGGCGACAAGGACCCGGGCAAGGCGATCATTCAGTCGTCGAAATATCTGGAGCGCCTGGTGGATGCCATCGGGCTGATGAACGACAAGCACATGTTCGACGCCGACGGTCCGCTCAAAACCAAGCTGCTGGATGAGCTGTCGCGCCAGAGCAAGCTGTCGGGCGAGCTGATCGCGGCGCGCAAGGGCAACCTGTGGATGGTGGCCCCCGAGGGTGGTGCGCCGGTCGATCAGGACGAGCAGCGCCGGGCCTATGCCTGCGACTTCATGAAGAAGCTTGGGATCACCAGCGTCGCCGGCCTCGGCAAGACCTATGTCGATCTCGGCATCCGCGTGAACGCGGCGGCGCGCAAGGCGATCGTGGCCTGACCGGTCCGGTCTCATGCGGGTCGGAAGAAAGGATCGCGTCGATGAGCGTTGTGACGGTGGAACAGAAGGGGTTGGTCTCGATCATCCGGATCAATCGCCCGGAGAAGCTCAACGCCATCTCGAACGGCGTTGCAGTCGAGTTGCAGCGTGCGTTCGAGGCGTTCGACGCCTCCGCCCAGCGCGTAGCGATCCTGAGCGCGGTCGGCGAGCGCGCTTTCACCTCGGGCGCCGACGTGACCGACCTGCCGGAGTTGTGGCGCGCGATCCCGGGCGTCGGCTTCCGCACCGACAAGCCGATCATCGCCGCGACCTCGGGCTGGTGCGTGGGCGGCGGGATCGTAATGGTAATGATGTGCGACTTGATGGTGTCGAGCGAGGACACCATTTTTTACTATCCGGAGGCGAAGCTGGGCGTGACCGCCGGGATGATCAGTTCCCTTGTCACCCGCATGCCGCACAAGCTGGCAATGGAAATGATGCTGCTGGCATCAAAGGTGTCGGCCAGTCGGGCCTATGAGGTAGGCTTCGTCAATCGCGTCGTGCCGAACGGCCAGCACGAGGCGGCGGCGCTTGCCATGGCGGAGGAACTGCTCGACTCGGCGCCGCTGGTGATCGGTGCGCTGAAGCGGCTGGTCAGCGAGGTGCTGCCGGTGGGCCCCATCGAGCGGATGGTGGCAACCAGCCAGACGGTCGGCCGGGTGCGGGCCAGCGAGGACATGCAGGAGGGAATTCGCGCCTACAAGGAGCGTCGCAGGCCGCGCTTCACCGGACGCTGAACCGTTCGTGCCGCCTTCTGTAGGTCAGGCAGCAACCGTCGCGCCGATCGATTGAGGAAAGCTGACAAGGCCGTGTTCCCGGGCCGCGTTCCCGGGCCGTCGTCCTCTGGCCGTGCTCCCCCACGCCCGTGTTCCATCCTCCCTCCGCCGCGCCGGCGATGGTCGCGAGCGAACGCGCCGGGACGCCCGACGACACGCCGCCAGTGGCACAGAAGCCACCCAGCCGGATTTTCTGCTTTCGCCAACGGGACGGGCTTGCCCAGAACAGCGAGATAGGTTAAGGCGTTAAGAGATGTTCCTGAGCGCCTGACTGAGCGACGGCCTCCAGGCCGTCGTGACCCACCGGCCGCTGCTGGCGCGCCACGACGGAGGACCCAACCGGATGCCTCGCACCCTGCCTCTCATTGGCGCGCGCGCGATCGCTTGCGTCGCCTTGCTCGGACTGTTGGCCGCTTGCGCCGGGCAGACGCCCCGCACCAGCGCAACCCAGGAAGCCGCTCGCTATGTCGCCCATGCGCGCGGCGACTACACCCCGCCCGGACCGCCCGGCGACCCATGGGGTCCGTATATCCACGAGGCAAGTCAGCGCTTTGACGTTCCGGCCATCTGGATCCGCGCGGTCATGCACGTCGAGTCCGGCGGCAACCAGTATCAGAACGGCCAGCTCATCACCTCGGGCGCCGGCGCGATGGGGCTGATGCAGGTGATGCCCTCGACCTATGACGAGCTGCGCGCGCGCTACGTCCTGGGCGACGACCCGTTCGATCCGCACAGCAATGTCCTGGCCGGGACTGCGTATCTGCGCGAGATGTACGACATCTATGGGGCGCCGGGATTCCTCGCCGCCTACAATGCGGGGCCGGCGCGGCTGGACGACTACCTCAGCAACAATCGCCCGTTGCCGGATGAGACGCGGCACTACGTGGCGATGATCGGCCCGGCGATCGAGGGCGTGTACCCGCGGACCCGCTCGCCGGCCGAGGCGTACGCGATGAATACGCTGCCGATCAACATCCCACCCGGCCCGCGCTATGGCCGCGCCACCCAGTTCGCCAGTGCCAGTGCCCGCGGCGCCGTCGGCGCCGTCGGCCGGGCGCCGCGGGCGCCGGTGCAGACCGCGCAACTGCTCGAGCCGCCGCCGCCCGCGCGCGCCGCGCCGCCGGAGCGCCAGGTCGCACTTGCACTGCCGCCGCCCCCCTTGCCGCTGCCCCAGCCACGGCGCGGCGGGTTCCATCTGGTTCCGGTCGCCAACGCCGAGCCGATGCCCGAACGGCGCGGCGGCCCGACGACCGGCAACTGGGCGATCCAGATCGGCGCCTTCAGCAAGCCGAGCCTGGCGCACGAGGCGATCGACACCGCCAAGACCCGCGCGCACGACACACTGGCCGCGGCGCACCCGATGGTTGCGCTCGTGCACGAAAGTCACGGCACGTTATATCGTGCGCGGCTCGCCGGGCTGTCGCGTGAGGCGGCGATCACGGCCTGCGAGCGGCTGCGTGGCCACGGCGCCTGCATGGTGCTGTCGCCGGAGTCGCAGTCCTGACTGCGAACGCTGCCGGAGTCGCAGTCCGAGCTGCCGTCTGTGCCTGAGGGCGCCGGCCGTTGACCCGCTGTTCTCCTGCCGTGTGGTGAACGCGCAAAGCGGCGCGATCAAACTTATGACCACTGCGCCAATGGTGGTCGAGATCAAAGTGCCGAGTTTCAGCAATTCTCGTTTTGGTCGGGCGGTACGGCCTTTCAACGTCNNGGCCAAAATGAGAATTGCTGGCCGAGTTTGGTGAACCCGTCCGTGAGGACCTCGGTGGATACCGGATCACATGAACACGGTGTCCACCCCGCTCAATGCCGGGGAACCGGAAGCAGTGTCCCGAGTGGGTGTCGCAGACAAGCTGAACGTCAGCCCCAAGGCCGCCAAGGCAACCACGGCAGCGGCGCTGCAGCGGAGGTCTCCGCCAGCGCGCCGCCAACCATGCCGGTTTCCCCCGGACGTTGGGGCCGCGCCCGGTATAGCCATAGTTGTGCACCCATCCCGGTTGCTCAGGTACCGCCAATCGGCGCCATCTCGTCGGCCAGCAGCCGGTTAGAGCATTTTCGCGCTGACTGGAATCTCCGGCCACACCTGTCATTGCGAGGAGCGCAGCGACGAAGCAATCCCCTGCCCGGGACGCAGGGGATTGCTTCGTCGCTGCGCTCCTCGCAATGACACGCGGTGTTTCCGGTCAGCGTGAAAATGCTCTAGCGGCGCAGTTCCAGCCGTTGCAGAGCGGCCGTCAGTGCCTCCAGATCGATCGGCTTGGCGAGCATGGCATTCATGCCGACGGCGAGGCAGATCGGCACGGTTTCGGTCGCCAGGTCGGCCGAAATTGCGATGATCGGCGTGCTGCCAGCCGCGCCGGGCAGCATGCGAATGCGCCGCGTCGCCTCGATGCCGTCCATCACTGGCATGCGGAGATCCATCAGCACGGCGTCGAAACTGTCCCGGGCGGTCAGCGCCACCGCCTCGGCCCCGTTCTCCGCTGCGGTCACCAAGTGTCCGTCCAACGCCAGCAGCGCGTGGATCATCGCACGGTTCGCGGCCACGTCATCCACGACCAACAGGCGCAGGCCGGTAGTCCGCGCCTGCGCGGTCCGCGGCAGGGGCTCGGTCGGCTCCGCTACGGTGGCCATGGGTCAGGTAGTCTTCGTGATCAGGTCGCCAAGATCGCTGAACGCCGTCGAGAGGTTGAATGTGCCTGTCGCGGCCCCAGCGGCGGCGGCCAAGCCGACTGCACGGACGCCGTGCGCGCCCGAGCAAAAATTTGCGCGATCGCAAAGGGTGACACGCCGAAGTTGCATGGCATTCGTCAACATCTGTGGTCTCCCATTCCCCCTTTCGGGGGCCACGCCCCCCGGGCGCGCCAATCGTGTTGCGCATCGGACGAAATCGGCCAAAAACCGGCCGGCCAATTACGTCATATTGGCCACAAATAAACGATGTCGTAACCCTTCGCAAGAAACAAACGACGATCTGATGAAATTGAGACTCATCCCATCGCAGCAGCATGACACACAGGGCGCGCGACCCGGCTCGCCCGGGGTGGGGTGGCGCCGACGATCAATCGGCCGCCGTGCCGGCCGTGAGGGACGCATCTGGCAGTTCCGTCGTCGAGGTCGGAGGGTGCGTGCCGGTTCGGTGATCGCGCCAACGGCGCGCCGGCGAACGTTACGCGGGAACCACCGCGTCGGGCCAGCGCGGCGTGACGGGTGTGCAATTCCCGTTTTGGCTGGGTTGTGACATTCTTCCCTCTCCTTGAGGGCTTGGCCGGGGAGCGGACCAAGGTCGGTGGGAAGGGGTCCCGCCCGGAAGGCGTCGCGTCGACACTCGCGGCGACCGTTCCCCCAACCGCGTCAATGGGCCTTAAAGGGAGGGCAACAATTCTCATTTTGGCCCATCTGGTTGCCACATTGTCATGGCCGGACTTGTTCCGGCCATCCATCGCGGCACCGTGCTGTGGGGATGGCCGGAACAAGTCCGGCCATGACGTTGAAAGGCCGTACCGCCCGACCAAAACGAGAATTGCTGGCGGGAGGGAGAGAGTCTTGCAATCATGACCAATCCGCCATCGGATGCGCCATCGGATGCGCCATCGGATGCGCCATCGGATGCGCCATCGGATGCGATCGTCTTCTTCGGTGCCACCGGCGACCTCGCGTACAAGCAGATCTTTCCGGCCCTGCTGGGTCTGGTGCGGGACCAAGGGCTGCACGTCCCGATCATCGGTGTGGCGAAGGCCGGATGGTCGCTGGACCAGCTCAAGGCGCGCGCCGCCGATAGCCTGTCCCAGCATGCTTCGCGCCAGCATGGCAATGGCGACGCCGGCGCGACGCAGCGGCTGATGGATTTGCTGCGCTTCGTCGGTGGTGACTACACCGACGCCGCCACCTTCACGCAACTGCGCAGCGCACTCGGCGACGCCAAGCGGCCGCTGCACTATCTCGCGGTGCCGCCAAGCCTGTTCGCGGCCGTGGCAGGTGGGCTCGCCGGGTCCGGCTGTGCCGCGGATGCGCGCCTGGTGATCGAGAAGCCGTTCGGCCACAACCGCGACACCGCGCGCGCGCTCAGCCGCCTGCTGGCGCAGACCTTTCCCGAGGCGAGCATCTTTCGCATCGACCACTACCTCGGCAAGGAACCGGTGCAGAACATTCTGTATACCCGCTTCGCCAACTCGATGTTCGAGCCGATATGGAATCGCGATAATATCGGCAGCATCCAGATCACCATGGCGGAGGATTTCGGCGTGCAGGACCGCGGCCGGTTCTATGACGCGACCGGTGCGATCCGCGATGTCGTGCAGAACCACATGCTGCAGGTGCTCGCCAATCTGACGATGGATCCGCCCACCGGCGAGGAACACGAGGCGATGCGCGACCAGAAAGCCGCGCTGCTGAAGGCGGTTCGCCCGCTCGCGCCGATGGACGTGGTGCGCGGACAGTATGCGGGCTACCAGTCGGTTGCGGGCGTGCGGCCGGGGTCCTCGGTCGAGACCTATGTGGCGCTGCGGTTGTTCATCGAGACATGGCGCTGGGCCGGCGTGCCGATCTATATCCGTGCCGGAAAGAAGCTGCCGGCGACCGCGACCGAGGTCACAGTGCACTTCAAGCGGCCGCCGCGGGAAACGTTCGACGAGATTGTCCCGGCGAACTCCGGCCACATGCGTATCCGCATCAGCCCGGACGTCACGATCGCGATGGGCGTGCGGGTCAAGCTGCACGGCGAACGCATGATCGGCGAGGACGTGGAGATGATCCTGACCGAGCAGGTCGCCGACCTGATGCTGCCCTACCAGCGCCTGCTGTGGGACGCGATGCGCGGACTGGGCGAGCTGTTCGGGCGTGACGATATCATTGACGCGCAGTGGCGCATCATCGAGCCGGTGCTGGATGACGTGACGCCGGTTTATCGGTACGCGCCGGGGAGCTGGGGGCCGGCTGAGGCCGAAGCGCTGATCGGGCCGGACGGACCGTGGCGTGAGCCTCGGCTGATGGCGGCGAAGGGGTGATCATGGAAGGCAAGACTCTCCCCCTCCCCTTGGGGGAAGGGTTCGGGCGTCGGGGCGCCTCAGTGCGATCCCGGCACCAACCCCTCCCCCCACCCTCGGTCCGCTTCGCGGCCCAAGTTCTCAAGGGAGGGAGAGACTGGCTGGTCCAGCAAGTGGCGTGGACGCCGGCTTCGGGGAGACCGCTTGGCTTCTGCCTGGACCTGAACGTCCGGACGGCGCGGGCCATCGCCCAGTCGACCGGCGGCAGGGCAGCGCCTTGGGCATGGTCCGAATGGGCGCCCGGGGCCGCGCCGTGCTCGCTCACCTTTTTGTGTTATGGGTACGAGGAAATGGCGTGCCGTCTGCTGCTTGCATACGCTGTGACAGCCGTCCAAGCTTCCCGATAGGCGCGGGCCTGCCGACGATGTCCCGATGAGGGAGGGAGTCGGCTTTATAAATAGTTCGGAGTGGCAAATGGCACGAAAGTGGGAAATAGCTCCAGGCCAATACGCATGGAACTTCGAGGAGTGTGAGGAACTCATTCTGGTAGCTGGATACGAAGAGATAAAGCCCTACATCCCACCCGACCAGACCTGGGCCGTAGAATTTGAAAACCACTTTTATCAGCACGGCAACGGGGTTGCGTTCCGCTTTGTCGATGAGATCAACGCCGTCCGACGGCGACAGATATTGCCGAAACTGGAATTTTGTGAAACCGATGTCTACGACTATGGCCGTTCGACCAACAAGCTCATGAAATCGGAGCGTCGACGGCGAGTGCGGGAAGAAATCGCCACCGTCAGCGTTGACGTACGGCTGCGCATGGTGGCGCATGCAGCGGCGGACGTGACGCGGTTGCCGCCGCCCCACATCCCTTATGAGCAGTACAAGGCCAACAGGCGCAGATACTCGGACGAATCCGATCTCAGTCGGGCGGAAGTCGGTCGGCGGGTTCGCGCGCACCAGCAGTCCGCTACCCCTGTCGCGAAACCGCAACTGAGTCTGGATCTGGATAAAGCGATGAAGATGCTCACGTTCGCTCGCGATCCTGGCCTGCGGTCGGAAATCATCGACAGGCTGTCCGGTGACGACGCGCTGGCCGCGGCGGAGCAGGTCGAGGACGCCGATCTGCGGGACGCGCTGATTCGCCGCAGCCTCACAGCGCTGGTACCGCAGGACGCAATCTAGCGGGTCGGCAGGTCGGCCAGCGAGGCGATCAGCCGGCGCCCCCGGCCGTCCATGGATGCACATGCCGAATCCACGCGGGAGCCAATGAGCGACGATACACTGGATGGGCACAAGCAGCGCGCGGCGGCGTATGCGGTCCAATTCGTGCAGCCGGGGATGATCGTGGGGCTCGGCACCGGCTCCACCGCGATCCATGCCGTGCGCGGGATCGCCGCGCTGCTGGCGCAAGGCGTGCTGCGCGACGTCGTCGGCTTCGCGACCTCGCGCGCGGTGGGGCAGGAGGCGGCTCGCCTCGGCATCCCGATGCTGACCGAGGACATGCCGCGGGAGATCGATGTCACGATCGATGGCGCGGATGAGATCGATCCGGAGATGAATCTGATCAAGGGCGGCGGCGGCGCTTTGCTGCGCGAGAAGATCGCCGCGCAGGCGAGCCGCCGGGTCATTATCGTTGCGGATGACAGCAAGCTGTCCGACCGGTTGGGAACGCGGCAGGCACTGCCGGTGGAGGTCCTGCCGTTCGGCTGGCGGTCGCAGGCGCGCTTCCTGGCCGCATTGGGTGCAAGCGTCAGCGTCCGCCGCACGCCGGGCGGCCAGGATGCAAGGACGGATCAGGACAACATGATCCTGGATTGCGCGTTCGGTCCGATCGCGGACGCGGCCGGCCTTGCAGGCAGGCTGTCGGCGCGCGCCGGGATCGTCGGTCACGGGCTTTTCCTCGACCTGGCGGATGACGTCATCGTCGTCGGGCCGGGAGGCGTAAGGCATATGCGGCGGGGTGACGCGTGCGCGTAAGGCGAGATCGGGATGGCGCGATGGCGCAGGCGTAACATTCTCCCCCTCCCCTTGAGGGAGGGGGTTGGGGGGAGGGGTTGGTGCCGGGGTCGCATCGAAGCGTCCGACGCGCCGACCCCTCCCCCCATCCCCCTCCCTCAAGGGGAGGGGGAGAATGTTACGGACGTTATGCCGATCGGGCGACGCCACTGCCGACCCACGCGAACTGGTGTACGATCTCGCCCGCAACCTTGAACACGAACCAGTCGAGACCATCGACCATGAGCGCGGCAACCTCGCCCATCGCCCGCACCACCGGCACGGTCGCCGAGGTGTTCGCAATCTTTCTGCGTCTCGGCTGCACCAGTTTCGGTGGGCCGATCGCGCATCTCGGCTACTACCGCGCAGAGTTCGTCGAGCGCCGCCGCTGGCTCGACGAGCGCGCCTTTGCGGACCTGGTGGGTCTCGCGCAATTCCTCCCGGGTCCGGCGTCCAGCCAGACCGGCTTCGCGATCGGTCTGCGACGCGCCGGGTATCTTGGCGGCCTGGCCGCGTGGACCGGCTTCACCTTGCCCTCGGCGGTGCTCCTGGTGTTGTTCGCCTATGGCGCGGCGCCGCTGGCGGCCACAGTGGTCGGGGCCGGGCTGCTGCACGGGCTCAAGCTGGTGGCGGTGGCGATCGTTGCGCAGGCGGTCTGGGGCATGGCGCGGACCTTGGCGCCGGACCGGCCACGTGCCTCCATCGCCGTCATCGCCGTGCTGATCGTCGTGGCGGCCCCGGTGGCGATGGGCCAGCTCGCGGCGATCATGCTGGGCGCGGTCGCGGGACTGCTGCTGTGCCGCGATCTCGGCACGGCGATGGTGCCCGAGGCGCTGGGGATGCCGGTGTCGCGGCGCGCCGGCGCGGGGTGCCTGGCGCTGTTTGCGGTGCTGCTGGTGCTGCCGCCGCTGCTGGGCTCGCTCGGCGCCGGGGTCGCATTCTTCGACGCGTTCTATCGCTCCGGCGCACTCGTGTTTGGCGGCGGGCACGTGGTGCTGCCGCTGCTGCGCGACGCGATTGTGACCCCCGGCTGGGTGTCCGACAACGCATTCCTGGCGGGCTATGGCGCGGCGCAGGCTGTGCCTGGGCCGGTGTTCACCTTCGCGGCCTATCTGGGCGCGATCATGCACGGCGTGCCGGGCGCCATTCTGGCGCTGGTCGCGATCTTCCTGCCGGGCATGCTGCTGATGACCGGGACGCTGCCGTTCTGGGATGCGCTGCGCACGCGGCCGGCGGCGCAGGCGGCGATGCGCGGGATCAACGCGGCGGTGGTCGGCGTGCTTGGTGCCGCGCTGTACAACCCGGTGTGGACGACCACGGTGTTGACCCCGGCCGATTTCGCCCTGGCGCTGGCGGGGTTCGTGCTGCTGACGGTGTGGCGCGCGCCGCCGCTGCTGGTGGTGGGGCTAGGAGCGCTCGCCGGGATCGCACTAACGCTGGCCTGATCCTGATCGGCCGGGGTGCCAACCGTCCCTCGGCGTCGCCTAAGTTGGTCGGTCTGACAGGCCGCGAATCCAGTCCAGCACCGCTTCCACCAGTCTGCCCGGTTGTTCCGGGATCAGCGCGTGGCTGGCGTCGGGAATGACCACCACCGTCACCCGACCAGCGCCAAGATCGTCGCGCATCTGGTTCAATGTGTCGCGCGGCCGCCAGGGATCCTGCGCGGCCTGCACGTCCAGCACCGGCGCCGAACCCGCCGTCCACCATTCCGCCTGCGGAGTCGCCGTGCTGGCCGCGCGCTGCGCCGCGCCGGCTGCCTTGTGCCAGCCACTCAGCCACTCCGAGGGATCGTGCCCGGGCGCAAAGAAGGCAACGCGGAGGGCGGCCAGCCTGGTGGCGTCAGGCAAGTCGGTGTCGGTGCAGCGGGCGAGATGCCCGCGCAGCTCCGGCGGCGCGTTCTTTGACGCGGCGGCGGCCAGCACGACGCCGCGCACCAGATCCGGCCGGTCGGCGGCAAGGGTGCGGGCGACCCATTGGCCAAAGGCATGGCCGAGCACCACGGCGGGTTCGCCGCCCTCCGCCTCGATTACCGCGGCGACATCGGCGGCGAAGTCGTGCAGCGTCAGTCCCTCCAGCAAGCCGGCGCTGGCGCCCATGCCGCGCGGCTGCGGGCGCAGCACGCGCAGCCCGGCGGCGGCGAAGGCGGCGGCGATGCCATCGAAGTCTTCCGAGTCGCGCGACGACGAGGGCAGCAGCACCAGGAGGGGTCCGTCGCCTTCCGCGATCACCTCGATGCGCGTCTCGCCGGCCGGAACGATGTTGCGCGTGGGCTGTCCGGTCATTCACCTTCTCCCTGTGCTGCTCACCATGCAAACCCCTCGATTTGCCATGAGTTTCGTCAGGCTGCCGGCTCCGTGAGGGCGTCGGTGTTGGTATTTCCCGCATTTTCACCCGGACCGCAATTGCTTGCACCTCGCCCGCTCTTCGCGAGCTTGGACCGCGAAGAGCGGACCAAGGCATGCCCATCTGGAGCCTGCCACAATCTGTCGGCAGCATAGTAAAGGAAGGTTTTTAACGCAGATAAGGGCAGCAGATGCACGCGGAACACGCAGATAGCAACAGGCTGAATGATCTGTCGGGACATGTGCTGGCACGCGTTCACCGTGCTCAACACGCTGGGGATCGGATGCGTGGAAAAGGTCCATGAGAACGCGTTGGCACATGAACCGCGCCGGAGCCTGCCTCGGCGAAGGCCGGGGGCCTATCGGTTGCGCAACGCTGTGGCGTCAGGGTGCCTTACAAAGACGCGGTGGTCGGCAAGTGTTCGTGGACGGCAAGCCACACCGAACCATCTGCGTGTTCCGCGTGCATCGTCTGTCCTTATCTGCGTTAAAACCTTGCTTGCTTCTGCAATGCCACAAAGTTCGCAACGCGGGCCGAGACCGTAGGCGATCGCAACCTCTCCGAGCCACGGCCGGGACATGCTCAATCGGCCAGGATCACTGTGCAGGGGCACCAGTTCATCGTTTGCGCGGAATGACTCTAATCGGGCGTATCCCGCCCCCGGAGCGACTCATCTTCGGACCCCGCGCATACGTGTGGTTTCGTGGAAGCGCTGTACTGTTCGAATATCCTTTTCGAGTGCGAGGGGTGCAAGGCGCTTCGTCGGGCGGCAGTGGCAGCTTTCCAACGACTTGGGGTCCTCACACGATTTGTCCAAAATCGTACTCTAAGCCAAAAAGTGGTGAAAGTCAGTGCGTTACAAAACCGGCTAGTCGCTCCCTGATCCGGCTTCTGGCGGCAAATCCACGGAATTCCTTGGCCCAGACCGCCCTCGACTTCGCGCCGAAGGGCCTTGCTGAAACATGATGTGCATCAAATCCTCCTGTCGGAGTGGTATTCCGCTGTTGGTCACATCCTTACGCATAGCACCCATTAGCTCTATCAGAGCGGCCTGGCCTGCCGCAGTGGCAGCGGTTGCATCTGCCCTTTCAATATCGCCGAGCCTCAGCACGACTGCCATGGAGCCGTAGATGCAGATGCGTGTCTTGGCGTCAGCCGCAAGCGCCAACTGCTCTTTGGACCGGTTCTGTGCCAATGCGGAAACGGCGCGAAAAAAATCGATGTAAGCCTACGCTTTCTGGACACCAAGCTGCTTGCGAGACTCTAAGCGTTGTCCGAATGCGTATTGAAGTGCTGCCCCAACAGAACACCAATGAGCGGTAGAGCGGCAACCATCAGAGTTTGCATATTCATCGTGCCGCGCGCCGACAGCACGAAGGTGACGGGTGCGACAATCTGAATTCCCCGGAAGGGGTCGAGCACCAGCAAGTCTTTGTCACCGGTCAGGATGAGATCGGCATGGCCATTGACAGCCAGTTCGAGAAACTTGTCGTCCGTGGGATCACGGCACACCGCGATCCGCTCGGTGATTGATACAAGCTCCGCCGATCTCATCAGCTGAGTCAGCCAGTCACGCGTTTCCTGTCTGATCAGTGGCGCAAGATAGGGCCGCGCGATGACCTCGAAAAACTGCGCATCGGTCACGATGGATTTAAGCAACACGCAACGTTGCGAAGCCCGATACAGGGCGAGGTTGGGCAGTGACCTTTGCTTAAGAGCAGCGCTGACGAAAATGTTGGTATCGACAACAGCCCTCATCGAGGCAGCAATGGCTCGACCTCGCGTTGCGCTTGTTTGATGAGCCGGTCGATATCGTCATCGGTCAGACCGGCGGCGATGACCAGCTTGCGTGACTCGCGGCGACCCGGAATCAGTTCTGGCTCGATTGTCAGCGTCACCCGTTCGTCAGGATCGATACCCTGGCGCTGTAGTTCCGCCGCGACTTCTCTGGCGGCGACTTCGATGACTGTAGACGGTGGCATAGTCATGTGTTCCTCGTGGAAGCTGACGGAGCCGAAGCCCCGCCAGCCATTTCCTTGACGGTCATCGCCTTCCCAGGCTGCACCGTGGAGGCATTATAGCACAGTGAAATTTCCTTGGACAAATATCCTGCCGGGAGCGAAAGGGGCGCAAAGCCCCTCGCATGGCATGGCGGCAGAAATCGAGCCGTGGAGATCGGAGGCCGACTCTGGCAACGTGTGAGGCATGACCGAGTCGGTGAACGATAAGCCGCAAGACCACGAGCAGCAGAACGTGGCGGATATTCTGGTGAACCTTCCCGCTGTGCGTGCGGCGAAGAAGGTGAACACCCTAAGCCGTGTTGGGGTCATCACACGATTTGTCCAAAATCGTACTCTAAGCCAAAAAGTGGTGAAAGTCAGTGAGTTACAGAACCGGCTAGTTGCTCCCTGATCCGGCTTCTGGCGACACATCCCCGAAATTCCTTGGCCCAGACCGCCCTCGACCTGCCGCCGAAGGGCCTTGCTGACCAGCACGCTCGGTTGGCGTACGATTTTGGACAAATCGTGTGGTGACCCCTCGTAGGCGGCATTCCAGGCCTGCCCGCGTTCCCGGCGCAATGCGCGCAGCGCGGCGCCCAGCAGCGCGCGCTCGTCGTCGCTCAAACCTTCGATAGGTGCTGGCTTATCAGAGGCGTCTTCGGCCCCCGAAAACCGCCATTGCGTCAGGGTGCCTTTTCCAGTTTCTCGTGAAAGGCGGCTCCGCCGCCTTTCATCATTTCAATCATCAGCCGCCGCTGCGCCCTAGCTTGAGTCAAATCCCAGGCGTCGAACCGGTGAAGACGACCGCCTTTGTTATCGACGGGCAAGGTCAGCTGTAGCAATCGGGCATGACCACTGGTGTGTTGGAGCCGACCCACAAAAGTACCGCTGGAATCGTCCAGAGTGGCCGAGGTGATGGTCAGGAAAAACCCGTGCTTCAAGCCAATCGCACGCAGCGGAAAGCAGAGTTCTTGCTCCGATAGGTTCCAGTCGACCTGTTTCAGTTCAACCGATATCGCCTCCCAGGCTTGGTCATATGCGCGTTGAGTCTCGATATCCTTTCGAAACATATTGGCACGAAGCGCAGCGAGGTGAGCGTCGATGTCCCAGTTGTGTCCACCAGCATCGGTCATGTCATGCTCCTCTACGGCAGCAAGCGGTTCCAGTCTGACGAGCAATGAGCCGGGATGACAGGCGGCCTACGCCGGGACTACTCATTCGGTGTCGTCGCCCCGCCACAGGAAGAGCCGCCGCTTGCCCTCCCACGCCAGCCACCCCTCAGTCACGTCGTCGTCGTCTGAGTTCCAATCCTCTTCCTCGGAGGTCCACATCGGCTCGCTGCTTCGGTCCACCACGTGGGCGAGGTCCTCGGTCTCCCGGCGGATCCATACCTCCAGCACGTAGACCAACTGCGCCGTCGAGTAGGGATTATCGGTTTCTGTCGAATGGCGTCGGGCAAGGTAGCGGCCCGCCAACACATGCAGATCATACGCTCGGAGATCATCGGCGGCATCCTTGAGCGCGGCGGCGGCAATTGCCGGGTTGTCCTTCGCAACCTGAGAGGAATAGCGGAGCGCCGCCTTGAAGGCGTCTATGGCGGGTGCGGCGGCGAGACTGAGAACGTCGTCTTTCCAACCCGGACGGACCGCATTCGCCCTTCCCAGGTGCTCCACAAACTCTACCCACGAAGCTACCTCCCGGAGCGGGACCGGCCAAGCGGTTCGGTCCTTCCGGTCTCGTTCATCCTGCGCCTTCAAGCCCGGCGGCCCCGGATGCTCAACGATGGTCCAGGGCGCACAGCCCAGCCGTTCGGCTATCTTGAGCACCTGGTGTCGGGGAAGGGTGCCGTGCCCGGCGCGCGCCCTCCGGAGCACCCGTTCGTTAATGCCACTTGGTCGCTGAACGTTTCGAAAGTGAGCTTGCGGCCGGCCTCTTCCTCGCGGCGCCGGAACACCTCAAAGGCGGTCTTCAAGGCCGTGTCGTCGAGTGTGAGCCGCTCCGGGAGGGATGGGTTGGTAAAGGCACCAAAGACGCTGCCAAGGTCAGTCACGGGCGTGAACTCCATCGTTGTTGACAGCCACAAGGTCGCCAGAACGGGGCGGCATTTCCAGGACCGACGATTCGGCTAGGCGGACTCTGTAGGTGCGCATCCGGACTACGGCAGAGTACTTGCGGTCGCCCCGCGTTCTTATCCGGTCTTTCGCCGGGCGTGGCACCAAACTTGCGAATTTGGGGTCATCACACGATTTGTCCAAAATCGTACTCTAAGCCAAAAAGCGTTGAAAGTCAGTCAGTTGCAAACCCGGTTAGTCGCTCCCAGATCCGGCTTCCGGCGACACATCCCCGAAATTCCTTGGCCCAGACCGCCCTCGACCTGCCGCCGAAGGGCCTTGCTGACCAGCACGCTCGGTTGGCGTACGATTTTGGACAAATCGTGTGGTGACCCCAACTTGCACGACAGTCTTGTGGCGGGTCTCATGAATGCCTCGACGCGCCGCATGGCCGGGCCTTGGGCGCAGCCCGGTCACGGAAGGAGCGCGGCGGCCGGCTAATACCGGCCCACGCCGCCGTTGCGGCGGGAACGGCTCGCAGCACCGCGAGCGGCGGCCCCGAAAATGTTACCGGGCTTTGAGTATGTTAGTTAACATATATCACCTCATAACCAATCCCGATTTTAGCTAGAGCCCACCACCATGACGCTTCTCACCGCCGGTATCACCAGGGACGTCATCCGCGAGATGATGCCGCCCTATAGCCTCGACGCCGATCTGCTGGCGGGCGCGGTGACCATCCTGCCGCCGCCGCCGCCCGACGCCTCGGCGTCCTGGCGGCAGGCGCGCCTCACGCGGCTGGTGCGTGAGATCAGCGTGCTTATGCCGGCCGACGCGGCACAGGCGAAGCTGGCGGCGCAGATCGTCGTCTACCGCGAGACGGCGGATGACACGTTGGATCGGGCCAACGTGCCCGGGTTGACGGTGGAGCAGGTCTGCCGGGTACGCCGGGCCGCGGCCGACCTGACGCGCACGTCCACGACGCTGGAGCGCGCGCTGTCACGGCGGCAGGAGCAGCCGGCGGCGTTCTTCGGGACCGTGCTGGCGGACCAGGTCGATATCGCGGCGCTGGATGCGGTTTGGTGCAAGGACGCAGGGGCCGATCGGCCCGGGGCGGCTTCGGTGGGGACGGCTGCCGTGCCACAGCCTGCCGCACCAGAGCCTGCCGCACCAGAGCCTGCCGCGTCCGAGTCTGCCGCACCCGAGGCTGCCGCTTCAGAGCCTGCCGCTCCAGAGCGTGGTGCCGGGATTGCCCCGGTGGGGCTTGTGCCGGTGGGGCTTGTGCCGGCGGCGCGCGCCCCCGCAGGGTTTGCCCCGGCGGGGCTACGTCCCGAGAGCGAGAGCGCACCACGAGCGACGCCGCTGCCGGACCCGACTGTCCACCCGATGGCGGGCCTGTCGGGTGGCTCAGGCGCGCCGATCCACGATGGCCGGCCGGAAGCACGGGCGGCGTGACCATGTACCGCACGCAACCCCCC
>PLXO01000033.1 GCA_003151425.1 Acetobacteraceae bacterium | reverse complement strand
AATGGGCGTCCCTACCGCGATCTGGCAAATCATGCGCCGCCTGAGGAGAATGTTGTGGCTGAGATCGAATGCTTCTTCGACTGTGCCAGCCCCTGGACCTATCTGGCATTCCACAACCTGCCGGCGGTGGCGCGCGAGTTCGACGCCAAGATTGCCTGGCGCCCGTTCCTGGTCGGCGGCGTGTTCAACGCGATCAATCCCAGCGTGCAGACGGCACGCGATCATCCCGTACCCGCCAAGGCAGAGTACATGAAAAAAGACCTGCAGGACTGGGCGGATCAAGCGGGACTGCGGATCATTTTCCCGCCCTCCGTGTTCCCGGTGAACAGCGTAAAGGCGATGCGTGGCTGCCTGGTGCTGGCGGCGGAGGGCAAGTTGTTGCCATTCGCCCGCGCGGTATTTGAGGCCTATTGGACCGAGGACCGGGATATCTCACACCCCGACGTGCTGGCCGGGATCTGCCGTCAAATCGGTGTCGATCCGGATCATCTTCTCGCTGCCATCGAAGCGCCTTCGATCAAGGACGGACTGCGCGCCAGCACGCAGGAGCTGATGGATCGCGGCGGCTTTGGTTCGCCCACCATCTTCGTCGGGGGCACCGACATGTATTTCGGCAACGACCGGCTGGGGCTGGTGCGCACCGCGTTGCAACGCCGGTCCGCGCACCGGTGACCACCCGATCCGATCTCGTTCTGATCGCGCTGGACGCGCGCGGCGTGGCCCGCGTGACGGTGAACAACGCGGCGCGTCGCAACGCCCTGGGCAACGACGGCAAACGCGCGTTGGCCGAGGCGATCGAACGCATCAGCACCGACCCCGTGCTGCGCGTCATCGTGCTAACCGGCGCGGGGGAAAAATCCTTCATCAGCGGCGCCGATCTCGCGGAGATGTCGGGCTTCGCTGCCGGCCACGCGACCGAGGGGCCCACGCTGACGCATCGCGCCTGCGCGGCGATCCGCGCGGCGCCGGTGCCGGTGATCGCGCGGATCAATGGGCATTGTTTCGGTGCCGGCCTGGAGATCGCCGCCTCCTGCGATATGCGCGCCGCGTCCGACACCGCGAAGTTCGGCATGCCGGAGGTGCTGTTCGGCCTGCCCTCGGGCATGGAGGCCTGTCTGCTGCCGCTGTTGATTGGCTGGGGCAAGACGCGCGAGCTGGTGTTCACCGGGCGGCACATCGACGCGGCCGAAGCTGCGTCGTGCGGACTGATCGAGCGCATCGCGCCACCGGATCAGCTCGATGCGGCGGTGGAAGACTGGGTCGCTGCCATCCTGTCCGCCGGGCCGAATGCGATCCGTGCGCAGAAGGCGCTGCTGCGCGACTGGGAACGCATGTCGATTGACGACGCCGTGCAGACCGGCATCAGCGTGGTCGCCGCGGCACATGGCAAAGAGGAAGCGCGCAGGTTGATGGCGGCATTTATGGAGCGTCGCCGTCGCCCATGAAACAGGGTCCCGCGTGGCCGGCCCTCACCCTCGTCGCTGCGCGCCTTGACCTCTCCCACAACGCGGGAGAGGTGTAGTTGCGCTCTAGCGGCCCGCCTCCGGCCGGAACCGGACACCCTTGCGCGCATAGCCGCCGCCCAGCCCGATCGGCGTGCCGTCGGCGCGCCAGCACGCGGCGCCGGTCATGCCGCCGTCGTCATGGAACTGGATCGCGCACATGCCGCCGGCGACGTTGCCAACCGTGGCGACCTCGTGGCCCATGTCGCGCAGCGCCTGCACCACGTTGCCGGGGACCGACGCTTCCACCTCAAGCGCGTAACCTTGCGTCCAGACGCGCGGCGCCTCCACCGCCTCCTGCAATTTCATGCCGTGATCGATCAGATTCGACAGCGCCTGCATCACCGACGGAAAGATACGCAGCCCGCCGGGCAGCCCCAGCGCATAGGCCGGCTTGCCGTCCCGCAGCACGATCACCGGCGCCATCGATGAGGTCACCCGCTTGCCCGGCTGCACGGAGCTCGCACGTCCCGGCCGCGGATCGAACACGAACATGTAATTGTTCGGAATCATCCCCGTTCCCGGCACGATATAGCGCGCGCCGAACAGCGAGTTGATCGTCTGCGTGCTGGCGACGACGTTGCCCATCGCATCGGCGACGGTCAAATGCGTGGTGTGCGCGGATTCGTCTGCCGCGACCCCGGCGCTCCACGATTGCGCCCGCCCCCGATCGATGCGCGCACGCCGCTCGGCAGCATAGGATTTCGACACCAGTTTCGCCACCGGAACATGCACGAATTCCGGATCTCCAACGGCCGCGGCGCGGTCGGCGAAGGCAATCTTCAGCACCTCGGCCAGCAGATGCAGCGTCGGCGCGGTGGCAAAGCCCAGCGCGCCGACGTCGAAGTCCTCCAAAATGTTCAGCATCTGGATGATGTGCAGCGGGCCGGACGAGGGCGGCGGCGGACCGACAATCTCGAATCCTCGATAAGTCCCGCGCAGCGCCTCGCGCGTCACCGTGCGGTAGCCGGTCAGATCCGCCATCGCCAGATACCCGCCGCTCTGCGCCATGTGCGCGGCGTAAATCCGCCCCAGCGCGCCGCCATACAGCAGCCCCGGGCCTTCCTCGGCGATCGAGCGCAGCGTGTCGGCATACGCGCCGGTGACCAGCCGCGCCCCCGGCGCGATCGGTGCGCCTCCGGGCAGATACAGCGCCGCGATCTCGGCGTCATGCACCATGTCCGCCGCGCTGTCGGCCACGCATTCGCACAGATACTGCGTCACCCGAAACCCGCGCGAGGCATGACGGATCGCCGGCTCCATCACGTCGGCCAGCGGGAACGTGCCGAAGCGCGCCAGCGCCTCGCACCAACCCGCCAGGTTGCCCGGCGCCGCGACCGAGGTGGGTCCGATGGCATTCTTCCGTCCGATCGTTTCCATCGTGCCGGCCGGCGCCTTCGGATCCCGAGTGTAGATCGTCGGCCCGGTGGCAAGCGGCGCCGTGCTCTGGCCGTCGATCACCGTGTGCGTGCCGTCGGCCAGGCGGATATGCGCCAGGCCGCCGCCCAGGATGCCGACCATCATCGGCTCCACCACGCTGAGCATGAAGAACGCGGCGATCGCGGCATCGATCGCGTTGCCGCCGGCGGCCAGCATCTCGGCGCCCGCGGCCGAGGCCAGCGGATGGTTGGTCACCACCATGCCGCGCGCGCCGTGTACCGGATTTTTCTCGCAGACGAAAGTGGCGCCCGCGCGTGCCCGCCAGTCGTTCGTGGTCATCCGAATCCCTTCCCAGCCGTTCCACAATGAGCCTCAGTCATCCGGCCCAGACCATCGCGCGCCCCGGCGTGGTTGGAAAGCGGGGCCGGGTTGGAAACCAGCGCGCGGCAATTGACCTGCGTCAACGTGCTTGCGGTGCCGATCTGGCATCCTCACTTGCATCACGCCCCTCCGCGGGCGCGCGTCCAACAGGAGGCTCCCACGGTGCTTGCCATCGACATCATGACGCCCGGCGTCATCATCGCCACCCCGGACACGCCGATCGCCGAGGTGATCCGCCTGATGCTGTCGCACCATGTCAGCGCCATCCCCATCGTGGAGCGTGACACGCTGGCCGGCATTGTCAGCGAGGGCGATCTGATCCGTCGCGCGGAGCTCGGCACCGAAAGCGGGCCGTCTTATTGGCATGTGTTGACTCGGTCGGCCGCCCATCTCGCCGCCGAGTATGTCCACACGCATGGCCGCACGGCGAAGGCGGTGATGACGGCGCCTGTCATCACCGTCGCCGACTCAGCGCCGCTGGCAGAGATCGCCGATCTGCTGGACACAAAGCACATCAAGAGCGTGCCGGTGCTGCGCGAGGGCAAGCTGCTCGGCATCGTCAGCCGCGCCGACCTGTTGCGCGCGCTGGCCGCCCGCATCGCCCGGCCTGGCGCCGTCGATGATCGCCGCATCCGCGAGGCCGTCCTCGCCGAGCTGAGCGCGCAGCCGTGGGGCGGCCGCCCGACGGAGGGCAACGTCATCGTGCAGGACGGCGTGGTGCATCTGTGGGGCTACGTCGACTCCGCGTCCGCGCGGCAGGCCCGCGTTGTCGTTGCGGAATCCACCGCCGGCGTCCGGCGGGTCGAGGACCATATGGAGATCTGGACGCCGCCGGACCCGCTCGATCGCCCCAACTGGCCGACCCCGTTGGTCCCGTAGACCGGGCGTGCGGCGGCCTGCCGCAGGCCCGCCCCCGGCTGCCATGACCCCCCGCATGGACAAGGCCCAAGGGATCAGACCCAAGGGGATCAAACCCGAGGGGATCAAACCCGAGAAGATCGGACCGAAGGGGAGCGGACCTACGGGGATCGGACCCAAGGGGATCGGACACTGAAGCGCATCGTGCCGTCGCCCCGTCAGGGGCGCGTCGCGCCGTGGTATGCGGCCAGCGCCAGCATGGGGTTGGTCGCATCCGGCCTGCTGCCGGTGCTGCTGCCGCTGCTGGTCGCGCAGGTGTCGCACCGGCTGGACTTCGTCGCCTACGTGACGGGCGCCTACAATCTGGGCCTGCTCGCCGCGCCCCTGATCGGCGCCCTGGCGGAGCGCAGCCAGGCCTACCGCACGCTATTTCTGGGCGGCCTCGTGGTGATCGGACTTGCCACTGCCGGCATCCCGGCGGTGTCCGACCTGGCGCCGTGGCTCGCGATGGGCATCGCGCTCGGCGTTGGCACCGCCGCCGTGACGGTGGTCGGCAACCTGCTGATCGTCGACTTCGTTCCGGCAGTGGAGTGGGAACCGCGGCTCGGCTGGCTGCAAGGTTTCAGCGGGGCAGGGCAGGTGGCGGGGCTGCTGCTGGCGGCTGCATTCACCTCCGGCCAGATGGCGCTCGGTATCTGGCTGGCCGCGGCGACGACGCTGCCCGCGCTGGTGATCGGGCGCATCGGCCTGCCGGTCGGCCAACCCACGGTGAAGCCGCACGCGAGCCCCGGCCTCGGCACGCTGCCGCACCAGGCGCACCGGCTGAGTTGGGCTGCCCTTAGCCGCCTGCCCGAGGTGCTGCGCCATCCGTTCGGCCGATTCCTGCTGTCGTGGTTCGCCTGCAATCTCGGGAGCGCCGCGCTCTTCGCCTATTTCCCGCTGCTGATGCGGCGCAGCTTCGGCATCGACCCCAGCCTGACCGCCACGTCCTACGCGGTGTCCGCGACGCTGGGCACGGCGCTGTTCGTGCTGGCCGGAGACTGGGCCGGGCGCTTCGGCGACCGATTCTTGTATCTCGTGGCGGTGGCGGTGCGGCTGATGGGGTTTGCCCTGCTGGGTCTGATGCTGCTGCTGGCGGTGCCGGGCAGGACGGAGCTGGCGTTGTTGGGCTTCGGCCTGATCACCCTGGCTTGGCCGCTGCTGAGTGTGGCCGGCACCGGGCTTGCGGCGCGCCTGACGCCGATCGGGGAGGGCGCGGCGATCGGCCTGCTCAGCGCAATCGGCGCGCTGGCGACAGTAATCGGCACTGTCGTTGCGGGGCCGGTGGTGCGCGAACTGGGGTATTCGGCGGTGCTTGTCGCGGGGCTGCTGGGCATGATCGTGGCGGGGGCCATCGCCCGCGGCGGGCTGCCGCTGGCGGACGCTGTTGCACCGCGATCGGAATAGATGCGACTCGGCACCGAGGCCACTGGTGGCGCGCCGATCACCCAGGGAGGGTCAGTACCCCCGCCTCCTTCTGGTGCCGGAAGGTCAACACGTATAGCGCATCATCCGCCGGCTCGTGGCGGCACAGCGCGACATATCCGGAGGCCCGGAAGCCGATCACCGGCTCACGCAGCTCCGGCAGTTCAGGGAACGGCCGGCCGGTGTCGGGAGTCGTTACCAGCAACGTGAAGTGCCGTGCGATGACTTGGCCGGCGCGCCTGGCGGCCTGCTTGTTCCTTGCGGCCGGGGAGCCGGCGACAGCGTTCCAGGCCGAGCCCTGCCGCTTCGGTGACGATTACGCGTGGCACTCAGGCAGCGCCGTCTCCGCGTCAGTTCCCCAGGTGTTCAGCCAGGTCCGCACCTCAGGTCTGGTCAGGTGCCGGCCGGTTTCCTGATACGCGGTCCAGGAGGCCATCGCTTCCTGTTTGAAGCTCTCGCGAGCTTCCTCGCGCGCGCCGTACTGCGTGATCGCCTCGCGCATGATCCAATGGGCCGAGCGCTGCCGCAGGCCGGCCAGGCGCTGCACGCGGGCTTTCAGCGCGTCATCGATCGTGATCGAGGTTGCCATGAGGAAGACGCCGTTATCGCGGGGTATTACTTTCGAATAAGCTGGCGCCAATTGGCTGCGCTGTCGACCCTATGGGTCCAGGTCAGGCTCCATTCTAACGCATATCAGGGCGTATCGGCCGATGAATGATGGCCGGGCATTGGTGCCACGTTGGCCAATCTCAGCCAGTCTGATAGCGCAACTTCTTAACCCGGTGCTTTTGATAAGCGGTGATCTCACGCGCCAGCGGCAGTCGGCGGTCGAAATCCAGGTGGGTGATGGACGTGAAGAACTGCAGCTTCTTTATTGTCGGCTTTTGCCTCGGCTGAGAGCTTGCAAACGATGCCGCCTTCGTCCCCGGCGTTCGATACCCAGGTCACCTGACACACTTTTGGAATCGAGGCTCCTGGTGACTGCTGGCGCATGACCGCGGCCAGACGCGGGGTCACGATCGCTGGCAATGGCAGCGCGGCTTGCAGCTTTGCGAGCAGATCGGTGACCTGTTTTGGGTTGTCGATCATGGGCGGCGTGCGGTCCTTAACTTTGGCAGCCGCATCATATCCGAGTCGCTGGCACCGTCCGAGGCCCCGGCAACTTCCACGCCCCGGTCTGGCTCGCCCGCCCTGCACGTCATGATCCAGTTTATCGCCTGCCGACCAGCAATTCTCATTCTGGATGGGCCAGTTCGGTTCGGGGCAAAGCAAGCAAGGTTCCACGCGGAGAACAACGGAGTTGGCGCGGAGGACCGCGGAGAAGGCAGAATGGCGCGTCGCGCGAAGCGCCATGACTTCCCTTCTTCGCGGCCCTCCGCGGTTCTCCGCGATCTCCGCGTGGAACCTTGCTTTCTTACGGACGGTGCAGATCTCGGACAGTTGCCGGCGTGCTGCCCACCGTGGCCCGGCGATCGATCAGCTTATGTCACCCGCCCAAAATGCGAATCGCTGCCTGCCGACGGGCAAACTTGATTGTATCTACAATTTGTAGATACAGTCTGTCCGGAGTTCGAGTGGTCAGGGGCCAAGCGCCAGATCGTCCTGGCGGACAGGGATCTCGATTTCATCGATGCCGAAGTTTTCTTTGACGGCCGGCCGCTGGTCACCGCCCCCTCGCCCCAAGGCGAGGAAGAGCGATGGCTCAGCGTCGGCGAACTCAACGGCGCCCTGATCGCGGTCGTGTGGATGTGGCGCGGCGAGGCAGTCCGGATCATCACCATGAGGAAGGCACGAGATGGCGAAAAAAGACGATACCAGGCGCTATACGGCTGATGAACTGGCAGCGATGCGCCGCCGCGGCGAGAGCCGCACGGAGTGGGCGAAGGTCAACGCCACGACCGAGGCGCAGCTCGAAGCCTCGATCGCCGCCGATCCCGACGAGGCGCATGAGGTGGATTGGACGCAGGCAGCGCTCGGCATGCCGCCCCGCAAACAGGACATTCATATCCGCCTGGACGCCGACGTGCTGGGCTGGTTCAAAAACACGGGCAAGGGCTATCAGACGCGGATCAACAACGTGCTGCGGGCTTTCGTCGAGAGCCGCAAGCATACGACTGGCTGACGGCGGATGCGCATGGCAGACATCGGCACCGCGGCACCTATACCCGACTGGCTGAAGAAAGCCTGGGCAGGAGCCAGGCAGCGCGGGGTCGATACGCTGACGCAAGACGAGATCGACGCGGAAATCGCCGCCCATCGGTGCAAGACACAGCCTAGGCTTGGCGGCGAACTACCTTCCGGGGAGACGCATGGCTGATCCCGGCACGCTCACGGCCCGTCGTCGCGCAATCGACACCGCGCGGCCCAGACCTACCCTAAGGCGACGCCCAACAATTGCCGCTTCGAGGTGGCGCGATGGGCAGGCCGCGGGACTATGCGTCACGATCCTGGTGCCGGCCACGGGGAGGAGGTCCGGGACCGTCAGCGACGAAAGCAAGCCAGCAAGCAAGGACTCAACACAGAGGCGCAGAGATCTCAGGGATCACAGAGAAGCAAGGATTTATGGGCGCTTCGCGCGGCTACATGTCGAGGCACCGTGCGAAGCGCACCAATTCCTTCTCGGAGCCTGCCCCCGGGCGCTTGACCTACGGCGGTGCCACAAGTGCGAATCGATTTTTGCGAGTCTGGGTCGCGCGGTTTATCGGGGGTCGAGTCAGGAACTGCAATCGCCTGGGTTGCCCAGCCGCGACAGTCGTGCTGCGGAACGGAAAGTGCTCGGTGCTGCCCCCATCTGGACCTATTGAGGATTGGCGATCCCGACGACGTCTTTCCGGAAGCGGGAAAACGACCCTCATTCGCAACGGAAATCTCCAGGTCTGCCGGGGAATTTACCGTAAACCATTGGCACGAAAGCCAAAATTCATTCCGCACTTCTGGGACTCCCGTAGGCGCTTGACCCGGGGGATCCCTGAGATCTCTGCGCGTCTGTGTTGAGTCCTTGCTTGCTGGCTTGTTCAATTGCTTGAGGCAAAGGCGAGCCGCGATAAGGACCAGATGCGCCGACTTGCCCAGCGGCTGCACTGAACTGCGCAACCGCGGCTGATTCGCTTATTCTTGGGCGTTGCCTAATCCGCCGCCGCAGCCGCCAGCCCGGTACGCGCGTGCACCGCCTGCCCAAACGCCTCGAATATCCGGCGAGACACCGCGTCCGTCTCCCAGTCATACTCCGGGTGCCACTGCACCCCCACCGCAAAACCCGGCGCATTGACCACGCGCACCGCCTCGATCTGCCCGTCCGGCGCGAACCCCTCCGCCACCAGGCCCGGGGCGAGCTGGTCGATCCCCTGGTTGTGCAGCGAGCTCACCGCGATCTCCGTCGCCCGCGCGATCCGGTGCAGCCACGTCCCCGGGATCACCCGCATGCTGTGCGCCTTGCCCTGGCGCACCCGGGCGGACGGATGCATTGGCGTCGAGTGGTCGATCCGGTCGGGCAGGTCCTGCAGCCGCTGGTGCAGCGAGCCGCCGAGCGCCACGTTCAGCTCCTGGAATCCGCGGCAGATCGCCAGCAGCGGCACCCCGAGGGTGATCGCGGCGCGGATCAGCGGCAGGATGGCGCCGTCCCGCGCCGGGTCCTCCGGGATGCCTTCAGGGTGCGGCGGCCCGCCATACAGGCTGGGCTGCACGTTCGACCGGCTGCCGGTCAGGATGATGCCGTCCAGCCGGTCGAGCAGGGTTGCCACGTCCGCCTGGTCGCCATTGGCCGGGATCAGGATCGGCACGGCGCCCACCACCCGGTCGGTCGCGCGGACATAGGTGTTGGAGGCGGCGTGGTTCGGCATGCCGAAGACGCCGAACTGCTTGGTACAGCAACTGATCCCGACGAGAGGCTTCACGGCCCGCCACGCTGATTATTTCGCGGAGCATAGTCGCGCAGATTCATGGCGAAAAAAAGCTGAATTTTTCCACCCCCGCCATGCGTCTCCCGCACCCCACCACCAGCGCGGTCCCCCGAGCGACCGACCAGTGACCAACTTGGCGCCCGCGTCCGACCAGACGTTTCCCTTATCAGGCCCATGCATCTTATGTGTTGGACGCAGGTTCGCCTTTGCCCCTAGCGTGCGGCGCGGCCATGGTCGCGGCAAGCAACAGGCGCAAGGCAACCAGGGCGCCAGCGCAACGAGGGGGGATACGATGGGACAACACCGCGATGGCTCGGCCGGGGGCGCATGGCGTCTGGCCGCCGCACCGCTGCGCAGCTTCACGCTGGCCGTGCTGCTGTGCGGCTTCGCGCTGTCCGGCGCACGCACCGCTGCCGCGCAGCCGATGCCGCAGCTCGGCTTCGCCGGCTCGGTCACCTGGTACGGCCAGGTGCCGATCATGGTCGCCCTCGACAAGGGCTTCTTCAAGGCCCAGGGCCTCGACGTGACCTACCAGGTCATCCTGGCCTCCGGCGACCGCCTGGCCTCCGTCACCGCCGGCTCCAGCGCCTTCTCCAATCTCGGCCGCACCGCGGTGATCCCCGCGATGGCGCGCGGCGACACCAGTTTCTATTACTTCGCCAACATCGACGACTCGCCGGGCAACGAGGGCTGCTGGGCCCGCCCCGGATTCGCCGGCTTCAAGGACCTGCGCGGCCACAAGGTGGCGGCGAACACCTCGGCGCAGATCACCATGAACGGGCTGCTCGAGACCCAGGGCATGACCGAGAAGGACATCCAGTTCGCCAACCTGCCGCCGAACGAGATGGCGCCGGCGCTGGCCAACGGCGATGTCGACGCCGCCTGCGTCTGGCAGCCGCTGCTCGACGGGCTGAAAAAAGCGGCGCCGGGCGGAAAACTGCTTGGCACCGACATGGACACTCCCAACTACCAGAAGTTCAAGTCGCAGGCCTCGCCCGACATCATGGTGATCGCGCGCAAGCTGGTCGACGAGCACCCGGACCAGGCGCGCAAGCTGGCGATCGCGATCTTCCAGGGCGTGGACTTCACCCTGCAGCACCCGGATGAGGCCGCCGACACCGTGGCGCACTACTTCCACCAGTCGCCGGAGCAGGTGCTGGCCGGGATGAAATCGTTCCGCTTCTACGGCACCAAGGACTGGCAGGAGCACATGAAGCTGCACACCGCACAGATGCAGTTTCTCGCGCAATGGCTCTATGACAACAAGAAGATCGCCAGTCTGCCCGACGCCGCGAAGTGGGAGAACACCAGCTTCATCCCGGCGCAATGACCACGGGCAATAATCCAGCGCAATAATCCGGGGAAATAACGACCGTGGCGGCACGCGTGGCCCTGCGCATCGCCTCGGTCGCGTGCTTCCTGCTGCTGTGGCATTTGGCGACCACGCGGGGCTGGGTGTCGGGTGTGTTCCTGCCGTCTCCGGGCCAGGTCGTCGCGCAGGCCGCGGCACTGATCCGCGACGGCGAACTCTGGTCCTCGGTGCTGATCTCGTCCGAGCGCGTGTTCGCCGGCTTCGCCGTTGCCGGGCTGGTGGCGGTGCCGCTCGGCATCGTGATGGCAGTGTGGTGGCCGGCCAAGGCGATCGTCGATCCGTTCGTCTCCCTGCTGCGGCCGCTGCCCTCGATCACCTGGATCCCGCTGACCATCCTGTGGCTGGGGATCGGCGAGCAGCAGAAGGTGGCGATCGTCTTCCTGGGGTCGTGGATCTACATCCTGGTCTACACGCTGGCCGCGGTGCAGCGGGTCGATCCGCTGCTGGTGCGTGCCGCGCGCAATCTCGGCGCCAAGGATCTGGCGGTGATGACGCAGGTGATCCTGCCCGCGGCGCTGCCGGGGATCCTCGCCGGGTTGAAGATCACCCTGGCGATCTCCTGGTCCTGCGTGCTGACGGCCGAGATGGTGGCGGCACAAAGCGGCCTCGGCGCGCTGATCTGGCAGGGCAAGGACTGGGGCAACCTGCCGCTGGTGCTGGTGGGCATGGTCGGCATCTCGATCACCGTGCTGCTGGCCGATGCGGTGGCGGGGCAGTTGGAGCGGCTGCTGCTGCCGTGGGAGCGGCACCGGCGGTGAGGTCAGGGCTCCGCCCTGAAACCC
>PLXO01000173.1 GCA_003151425.1 Acetobacteraceae bacterium | reverse complement strand
CCATCCATCGCGGCACCGTGCCGCGGGGATGGCCGGGACAAGCCCGGCCATGACGGTGAAAGGCGGTACCGCACGACCAAAACGAGAATTGCTGCCTCGGCACGTCGCCCCTTGGCCTCCCCCCGGCGCCGCGCTAGTCCTGCCACATGGCTCGCACCGCAACCCTGGCGCGCAAGACCCTGGAGACCGACATCACCCTGACCCTGTCGCTCGACGGGTCGGGCAACGCGGACATCGTCACCGGGATCGGCTTCCTCGACCACATGCTGACCGCCCTGACCCGCCACGCGCTGCTCGACCTGACGCTGCGCGCCGCCGGCGATCTGCACATCGACTTCCACCACACCACTGAGGACATCGGCATCGTGCTCGGCCAGGCCGTTGCGCAGGCGCTGGCCGACAAGCGCGGCATCACCCGCTTCGGCCACGCGCTGGTGCCGATGGACGAGGCCTTGGCCGAGGTCGCGATCGACCTCTCCGGCCGTCCGTTCCTGGCCTGGGATGTAACGTTCGCGCAGCCGAAGATCGGCGAGATGGACACCGAGCTGTTCGAGGAATTCTTCCGTGCCTTCGCGTTCAACGCGCTGCTCACCCTGCACGTGGTCCGCCGCGCCGGACACAACGCGCACCACGTGGCGGAGGCCTGCTTCAAAGCCACCGCCCGGGCGTTGCGCGCGGCGGTCGCGATCGATCCGCGCCTCGGCGATGCGGTGCCGTCGACCAAGGGGGCGCTGTGAGGGTCTGGACCGTCCACCTGCGCGATGATGCGGCGCCGGTGCTGGTGCGCGAGGGGTTCAGCCTCGGTGCCGCGCTGTTCGGTCCGTTATGGCTGGCGCTGCATCGGGCCTGGCTGCCGGCGGTCCTCGTGCTCGCCGCCGGGATGGCGGTCAACGCCCTGGCCTCGGGCGACGCGCGCCTGGTGCTCGATGCCGGCCTGATGGTGCTGCAGGGTCTGTCCGGTCACGATCTGCGCCGCTGGTCGCTGGCACGCCGCGGCTTCACGTTGGTCGAGGTGGTCGCGGCGCGCAACGCCGAGACCGCGTTCGCGCGCCTGCTGGACCGTCGCCGCGACCTGGGCGACCGGCTGCTGCGCACGGAGGTGGCATGATGCCCGGGCGCGCGTGCGCGATGATCCCCGCGCGCCGGTGCGCGATGATGCCCGCGCGCCCATGCGCGATGATGCCCGCGCGCCCATGCGCGACATGATGAAAATCGCGGTGGTCGATTACGGCAGCGGCAACCTTGCCTCCGCCTCCCGCGCGCTGGCGCTGGCCGCCGAGCGCGCCGGCATCGCGGCCGAGGTCGCCGTCACCGCCGATCCCGCCACCGTCGCCCAAGCCCAGCGGATCGTGCTGCCCGGCCAGGGCGCCTTCGCCGACTGCGCCTCCGGCCTGGCGGCGGTGCGCGGCATGCGCGACGCGATCGAGGCCGCGACCGCAGCCGGCACGCCGTTCCTCGGCATATGTGTCGGCATGCAACTGATGGCCGAGCGCGGTCTGGAACACACAGAGACGCCCGGCTTCGGCTGGCTGCAAGGCGACATCACGGTGATGGACCCGCCCGGGCTGCGCCTGCCGCAGATGGGCTGGAACGCGCTGGACTTCACGCCGGGCGCGCATCCATTGCTGGACGGACTGGCGCCGGGCGACCACACTTACTTCGTGCACAGCTACGCCCTCACCGGCGCCGCGCCGGACCAGGTCATCGCGACCACCGACTACGGCGGCCCGGTGGTGGCGATGGTTGCGTCCGGCAACCGCGCCGGCACTCAGTTCCATGTCGAAAAGAGCCAGGAGGTCGGTCTGCGCATTCTGGCCAATTTCCTGCGCTGGACGCCGTAAGACGATGGCCGACCCATCCGCCCCGCCGGCCGAAGCCAGCAGCCAAACCGAGCCACAACTCTCGGTCGAGCGCATCGAAGCGTTCAGCGACGAAGACCTGCACGCGCTGTGCGAGGCGACACACGCCGCGATCATCGAGGGCGGCGGCTTCGGCTGGGTGCGCCCGCCCGAGCGCCGCGCGCTGGAGGCGTATTTCCGCGGCCTGCTGCTGGTGCCCGAGCGGCAGGTCTTCGTCGCCCGGCTCAACGGCACGATCGTCGGGTCCGCGCAGCTCGTCCGCCCACCGCGCAACAACGAGGCCCAGGCGTTCGGCGCGCACCTCATGCACGCGTTCATCGCGCCCTATGCGCGCGGGCATGGCCTGGCGACGCTGCTGACGCTGAAGGTCGAGGAAGCGGCGCGGGCGATGAAGTTCCAGGTGCTGAACCTGGATGTGCGCGAGACGCAACAGGCGGCGATCCGGCTGTACGAGACGCTCGGCTATCTGCGCTGGGGCGAGCATCCGATGTACGCACGGGTGCACGGCAAGCCGGTCCGCGGCCTGTTCTACTACAAGCTGCTGCAGCCCACAGGCGCCTGACCGCTCCCCCCGTCATGGCCGGCCCACGCGTCAAGACCGAGAACAGGCGGAGCCTGCCACCGGGCGCTTGACCCGGTGGGCCGGCCATCCACGACTTTCCTTCGTGCGGGCGGCCCTTTGGGCCGCCCGTGAGCCGGCCATGACGGCGCACAACGGGCGGCGCCACCGGAGAGTCGTTCCTTTCGACGCCTAACATAAAACGCAACGAAGCCGGTCAAGGCACGCGCGAAGGCGTGAGCGCGTCGGGCAGCGCCCGCACCACCGCGTCCACCACCGCAGCCCAGTCGCGCTCCGCCCCGCGTCGGAACAGCCGCGCCGTTGGATACCACGGGCTATCGATGCGATCCCGCAGCCAACGCCAGTCGCCGCCGCGCCGCAGCATGATCCATACCGGTCGCCCAAGCGCGCCGGCAAGATGGGCCACCGACGTATCGATGGTGATGACCAGGTCCATCTCGCTGATCAGGGCTGCGGTGTCGGCAAAATCAGCCAGCTCATCGGTGTGCATGATCGCCGAGGAATGCTGCCCGAGCCAGTCGCGTTGGTCGTCCGGAACTTCTTTGTGCAGCACATGGAATTCGATACCAGGCCGACGCAGCAGAGGATCCAGCTCGGCGATCGGTATCGAACTCGGGCGACTGGTCGGGGAACCCCACCATGCCAGGCCAACCCGGGGCCGAGAACGTGGCCCCAGCCGCGCCCGCCAGATCGCCAACCGTTCCGCCGGCGCACGCCGATAGGGCACGGCGGCCGGGATGCTGTCCACCTCGGTCCCAAACGCCATCGGCAGACTTAGGCAATGCCCAAAGACTACC
>PLXO01000167.1 GCA_003151425.1 Acetobacteraceae bacterium | reverse complement strand
CCCGACCGCTCCGTCTCACGGTTCAAAGGGTCGGGTTCTGATTTTGCGGATCGTGCCGCTTGCCCGGGGACAGTCCCCAACTCGGCAGCCGCCCCTCCCGACCGCCCCGTCTCACGGTTCATAGGGTCTTGTCCTGATTTTGCGAATCGTGCCGCTTGCCCGGGGACAGTCCCCGACTCGGCAGCCGCCCCTCCCGACCGCCCCGTCTCACGGTTCATAGGGTCGGGTCCTGATTTTGCGAATCGTGCCGCTTGCCCGGGGCAGTCCCCGACTCGGCAGCCGCCCCTCCCGACCGCTCCGTCTCACCACCGGGACAAGCGCCCGGTGGCAGGCTCATCATAGGGTCGGGTCCTGATTTTGCGGATCGTGCCCCCGCACCACGCCGCCCGCTTGGCGATCCACACCCGCGCCATCCAGGCCAGCCACGACGCCGAGAGCCCGCCTCCATCCGCGCGATCTCGCGCTTCGCCTCCGGACACGCCGTCGCACGAGTCGGGTGGTTGGCACCCGAAATCACGCACCTGCCTCCGGTGCCGCGCCGCCGCCCGCTTCACCGCCTGTCCGAGGACGCACCACATCGAGCGTCCAGCCCCGCCCCCGGTCCAGCCGCGTCACAACGGACGCCGACGTCGTGACGGCCTCCCGACCGAGGCACGCCGCCGCGCCGGCAGACCGATCCGGCTGCGACCGCACCGCAGTGGCCCCCGGCACCGGCGTCGCCGTCGGGGACGGTTCGGCATTCGCCGCAAATGGTGCGGTGTTTGGCTGACCGGCCATCGGCTCCGGTTCGATCGCCCCGGCCGGCGCCGCCGCACCCGCCGACGCCGGCGTCACGTTCGGCGCCGCCTCACGGTGTATGTCATCGTTGCACCAGGCCGCGTCCACCGCCGCGATATCGACCTCATCCTCCACCACGGTCCCGTAGAACGGCACCGGCGTCTGCTGGCACCGCTCCAACGCGCGCACCAGCAACGCGGCCGTCCGCACCAGCTCGGCCGAGGTGCGGCTCAGCCGGCACATCTGCTCCACCGACACATCAGGCGCGTAGGCCCGGGTCGAGACCGTATCGGCCAGCTCCCGCACGATCAGGATCTGCGAGGCGAGCCGCGTCTGCGCCGCATCGGCGGGCAGGAGCGTGGTGATCTCCCGGATCAGCCGCGTGACGCGCGCGTGCCGCCAGGCCGGGAGCGCATCGTGCGGCGGAGGCGCCAGCGCGGCGAACGTGGCCGCCACCAGGTCGGCGCTGAGGTGGTACGGCGGCATGATCTCGCGGATGACGCCCGCCGGGATGCCGTTGGATGGGAGGGTCATAAGGGGAGGTTCCTGCTGAAATTGATTGACACAAACGGTCATATATACTAACTTCTCGTTCAATGCTAGCTAACATTGACCCCGCGGCAGGGCAATCGCATGCGGCAATGCGGCGGAGCGGGCATGGTCGGCGATCCGGATGCGGGTGGACAGTTGAACCGCCAAGATGCCAGGACATGGGCGGCCGCTCCGGTGCCGCGCGCCTTGATCGAGCCGACAAAACCTCGGCGTCGTGGCGGTTCGCGATCGTCGCAATCAGCGGATCACGACTGCCCATTCCAAATGCGATGGTCCTGCATCCCGCTGAGCGGGCAGCGGCGGAGTGCGCCGGTCTGAATGGCCGCAATGGGTGGATTCCGGACCTTTGGAGCCGCAGCACCGACGGCCGGGCGCGCCAAGCGGGCAGTACTTTCGGCTGGCGTCTGTTCAGAAGTCGGCGCCTGCCACTTCCGGGCGCATTTCGTCGGCTGCCTCGTACAGACGGTCCATCTCCGCCGCGAACTCCCTGCGCAGCTCGACCGCCTCCTGGCGTGGCAGCCAGTTGGACATCGAGTTGACGCGCATCTCCACCATGTAGGTCTGGGTCAGGTCCGCCCAGGGGAACGTCGCCGAGGCCCGCGCAAGCGCCAGCGTCGCTTGCAGCTCATCCCGGATGCCCTGGATGAAATCCTCCCCCGGGTGCTCATCGAGCTGATCCACCAGGCTTCCGGTGGGCGAGTTGGAGGGACTGTCGAACAGGCCCGGTTGGTCAGCGAATCGGCGCGGCATGCCCGGATTCTACAAGACCGGCATCGCGCCGCAAGGGCTTGCACCAGCGCGCCACGCATGGGCATCGTGCCGGCCGTGAACACGCCCTGACGCCGCAAGGACCTGCCTGAGATACGCCGAGCGCTCGCCCAGCGGCCGGAACGCGTCGCCGCCGCCGTACCCTTGCCGCAAGGCGCCTATTTCACCCGGCAGCGCCGTGCGATCCGCGATGCGCTCTTGGCACACGGCATCGCGCGTGAAATCGAAACGCTGGTCGCACGTCTGCTCGACCGTTGAGGTGACAGGTGCCGCACCAGGCGGTGCGCCCTGCATGACGGAGAGCTTCCGGCTGGTCCGCGCCGTGCGGACGGAAAGCATCACCACGGTCGCGGATGGCTTGGGCAGCCCTTCACGCGGCCCCGCGCCGCCATCGCCAAGGCCAATCCTCCGATACAGACACTCAATTCCGCGCGTTGATGGTGGTCCGAGAACCTATCGGCAGACCCTTAAAGGGTATGTCCGCAGTGGGTCGGGAAGCGACGTTCAGAGGTCACATCCCCGCCGCGCAGTAACGCGCGCCGACCGGCCCGCCTACGCGCGCCTCTCGCCGGCCGCGATATCGTCCGGCAGAAGCGGATCAGGCCCCAGGCACCCCGCCTCGCAACGACGTGCCGCCAGGCCCACTGCATCAACCCCCCACCGCCTGCGCGCCGCGCCGACCCATGCCGCCGCGACGCGCAACCGGAACGTTACCTCAGCGCACCACCGCCATCTGCTCGCGCCGCAACTGCACCGTCAGCTCGTCCAGCGCCTTCTCAGTGCGATCCAGCATCTCGTCGATCTCGACCTTGCTGATGATCAGCGGCGGGCTGAAGCACAGCGCGTCGTTGATCACGGTGCGGCCGATCACGCCGTGCTCCTCCATCAGCTTCGTCAGGCGCGGACCGACTTTCATGGCGGGCTCGAAATTCTTGTGCGCCGCCTTGTCGGCCACCAGTTCCACCGCCGCGATCAGGCCAACGCCGCGCACCTCGCCCACCAGCTCGTGGCCGGCGAAGCGGCGGCGCAGTTCGGCCTGCAGGTACGGCCCGACCTCGCGGACATGCCCGCCGATATCGGTCTCGTCGTAGATCTTCAACGTCTCGATCGCCACCGCCGCCGGCACCGGATGGCCGGAGTAGGTGAAGCCGTGACCAAACGTTCCGATCTTGTTGCTCTCGTCGGACAGGCCCTGGAACACGCGGTCGTTCACCATCACCGCGCTGATCGGCAGATAGGACGACGACAGCGCCTTGGCGCAGGTCAGGATGTCGGGCTTGATGTTCAGCGTCTGGCAGCCCCAGTAGTTGCCGGTGCGCCAGAAGCCGCAGATCACCTCATCGGCGACGAACAGCACGTCGTATTTCGTCAGCACCGCCTGGATCTTCTCGAAGTAGCCGCGCGGAGGCACGATCACGCCGCCGGCGCCCATGATCGGCTCGGCCCACATCGCAGCGACGGTGTCCGGGCCTTCCGCCAGGATCAGCTTTTCCAGCTCATCGGCGCAGCGCGAGGCGAACTGGTCCTCGGTCTCGCCCGGCGTGGCGCCATGGTAGAAATGCGGCGTCATCGTGTGCACGAAGCCGGCCAGCGGCACGTCGAAGCTGCGGTGGTTGGCCGGCAGCCCGGTCAGCGACGCCGCGGCCAGCGTGATGCCGTGGTAGCCCTTGATGCGGCCGATGATCTTCTTCTTCGCCGTGCGGCCCAGCGCGTTGTTGAAATACCAGACCATCTTGATCGCGCTGTCGTTCGCCTCGGAGCCCGAGTTGGCGAAGAACACCTTGCTCATCGGCACCGGCGCGCGGGCGATCAGCATCTCCGCCAGGTCGATCATCGGCTCGTGCGACTTGGCGGTGAAGCCGTGGTAGAATGGCAGCTTGCGCATTTGCGTGACGGCCGCCTGCACCAGCCGTTCGTTGTCGAAGCCAAGCGAGGCGCACCACAGGCCGGCGATGCTCTCGATGTAGTCCTTGCCCGAGTCATCCCACACGCGCACGCCCTTGCCGCGGGTTATCACCACGGGACCGACCTCCTGGTGCGTCTTCAGGTCGGTGTAGGGGTGGATCACGTTGGCGATGTCACGCGCGGCGACGGAATTGGCGAGGGGTGGGGTCATTGGAGGCCTCTTGCTGGGCGATGCGGCCGCGTCACAAGCGCGCGGCACGACGGGAGATCGGCACTCTAGACCGGCTGCCACGAAGCAGGAACCCCTAATCACGCCTGGGCACCCCCGGCCCACAACACGGCATCGCTCATGGCACGGAAATTGCCGCCCGGAACGCCCAACGCTGTTTGTTGCCCGCCCCACCCCGCTCCAGCGAGGCCCATCCATGCCGGTCATCACCGGCTGGTGATCGCGTTGACGGTATCGTGCGATGCTGCGTTGCGGCAATCGCGCTGTGTTGCGGCGCAGCAATAACCATATCCCGCGCACCCGCAAGCTGCTATGCTGCAATGCAGCGACCGCCACTCATGCTGCCGTGCCGCGATCGTCATGGAGATCAGGTGGATGGATCACGTCGAGGCCGCCGAGCTGGTTCACACCGAGGCCAGAGGCCGGGATCATGCCGAGGCTGGCGGGGAGGCCCGCGGGTTGGAGTACGTCAATACCGGCGAACTGAGGGTCTCGCGGGTGGTGCACAACTTCATCATCACCCAGGCGATCCCCGGCACGGGGCTGGACCCGGCCGCGTTCTGGGACGGTTTCGCCGCGCTGTTGCGCGACCTTGCGCCGCGTAACAAGGCGCTGCTGGAAAAGCGTGACGAGATGCAGGTGGCCATCGATGCCTGGCATCTGACGCGTCCCCGCACGCCATTCGATCAGGCCGCCTATCAGACCTTCCTTCGCGAGATCGGCTATCTGGTCGCCGAGCCGGATGCGGTCACCATCGCGACCGAAAATGTCGATCCCGAGATCGCCTCGATCGCCGGGCCGCAGCTTGTCGTGCCGGTGACCAACGCCCGCTATGCGTTGAACGCGGCCAACGCGCGCTGGGGCAGCCTGTATGATGCGCTCTACGGCACCGATGCCATCCCGCGACAGGACGGCGCGGCCCCCGGCCCCGGCCTCGACAAGCGACGGGCCGCACTGGTGGTCGCGCGGGCGCGAAAATTCCTCGACGAGGCGGTGCCGTTGTTCACCGGCAGTCACGCCGACGCGGTGTCCTACCAGCTCACCGATGGGCGGCTGATTGTGACGCTGACCGGCGGCGCGCGCGTTGCGCTGGCGCATGAGGCGGCGTTTGTCGGCTACCGCGGCGACGTCACCGCGCTATCGGTGCTGCTGTTCCGCCACCACGGCCTGCATATCGAGCTGCATATCGACCGCACCCATCCGATTGGCCGCGACGATCCCGCCGGCATCGCCGACGTCGTGCTGGAATCCGCGATAACCACCATTCAGGACTGTGAGGACTCGATCTCCGCGGTGGACGCCGGTGACAAGGTCGCCGCCTACCGCAACTGGCTCGGGCTGATGCAGGGCACGCTGAGCGAGACCTTCGAGAAGGGCGGCAGGGTATTGACCCGCCGGCTGCACACGGACCGCTTCTACACCACGCCCGGCGCCGGCTCCCACCGGACCCGGCTGCACGTGTCCGGGCGCAGCCTGATGTTGATCCGTAACGTCGGTCTGCACATGTACACCGACGCCGTGCTCGACGCCGATGGGGCGGCGATCCCCGAGGGCATTCTGGACGCCGTGGTCACGTCGCTGATCGCGATGCATGATCTGTGCAACGACGGACCGCTGCGCAACTCCCGCACCGGGTCGGTCTACATCGTCAAGCCGAAGCTGCACGGGCCGGAGGAGGTGGCGTTCACCGACACGCTGTTCGGCCGGGTCGAGGCGCTGCTCGGCCTGCCGCACAACACGCTGAAGCTGGGTATCATGGACGAGGAGCGGCGCACCTCGGCCAACCTCAAGGCGTGCATCGCGGCGGCGCGGCATCGCTTGGTGTTCATCAACACCGGCTTCCTGGATCGCACCGGCGACGAGATCCACACCTCGATGGAGGCCGGGCCGATGGTGCGCAAGGGCGACATGCGTAGCACCGCCTGGATCAAGGCGTACGAGGATCAGAACGTCGATATCGGCCTGCAATGCGGCCTGCGCGGCAAGGCGCAGATCGGCAAGGGCATGTGGGCGGCGCCCGACCGGATGGCGGACATGCTGGCGCAGAAGATCGCCCAGCCGCAGGCCGGTGCAAATACCGCCTGGGTCCCCTCCCCCACCGCCGCGACGCTCCACGCGCTGCACTATCACGCGGTCGATGTCGCCGCCCGGCAGACGGCGCTGGCCGACCGCGCGCGGGCGCCGCTGGCCGACCTGCTGACCATTCCGCTGGCGGATGGACAAAACTGGTCGGCGGACGACATCCAGCAGGAGCTGGACAACAACTGCCAGAGCATCCTGGGCTACGTGGTGCGCTGGATCGACCAGGGCGTCGGCTGCTCCAAGGTACCGGACATCCACGATGTCGGGCTGATGGAGGACCGCGCGACGCTGCGCATCTCCTCGCAGCACGTCGCCAACTGGCTGCATCACGGCATCACCACCGAGGTGCAGGTGATGGAGACGCTGCGGCGCATGGCCGCGGTGGTGGATCGGCAGAATGCCGGCGATCCGCTCTACCGGCCGATGGCGCCGGGGTTCGGCGGCCCGGCGTTCGCGGCGGCTTGCGACCTGGTGTTCAAGGGGCGCGCACAGCCGAACGGCTACACCGAGTTCATCCTGCATGCCCGCCGGCGCGAGGCAAAGGCCAAGTAAGGCAAGCCGGGGCTTCGCCCCGGACCCCACCAGAGGGCGCTGCCCTCTGGACTCCCGCCAAGGGCAGCGGCCCTTGGAACCCTTCCGTTGGTTGTGGTGAGGGAAGGGGGCAACGCCCCTGGCGGTTTTGACATGCGGCTGGGTGCGCTCTACCTCCTGATCGAGGGCGCCCCCGCGCCTGGTCGCGGTGGACGCCGGGGTTGACCGCGACAGCGGGCCTGCATCGGTGCCGGAGGATTGCCGTGATGATCGATCGCCGCTCCCTGCTCAAGCAGGCCGGACTGGTGGCCGCGATCGGTACGCTCCCACGTCTCGCACCTGCTGCCAGCGATGTCGCTGCCGAGAAGGCGGACTACACGCTGCGCATCGCAACGGGCCTGGTCGAGCTGGCGCCGGACCACATCGTCTCGACCACCCTCTACAACGGTCAGTTTCCCGGCCCGCTGCTGCGCTTCAAGCAGGGGCAACGCGTCGTCGTCGACATCCACAACGACACCGACACGCCGGAGCTGGTCCACTGGCACGGGCAGATGATCCCGGCCGACGTTGACGGCGCGGCCGAGGAAGGCTCGCCGCTCGTGCCGGCGCACGGGATGCGTCGGATCGCCTTCGTGCCGAAACCCTCGGGCTTGCGATTCTACCACACGCATGTTGCGGCCGGGGACGACCTTAACCGCGGCACCTACACCGGTCAGGCCGGGCCGGTGTACATCGAGCCGGCGGCCAATCCCGGCGCCTATGACCGCGAGGTCTTTCTGGTGCTGAAGGAATTCGCGCCGACCTTCAGCCGCGGCGGCGATATGGACATGGACGTGCTGGCCGGCGCTCCCGTCAAGGCGCTGCAACAGATGGGCGCCGCGGCGGATGCGGCCGCGGCCGAGAAGACCAAGGGCTTCGAGGTCGGCTACGACCTGTTCGCCATCAACGGGCGGATGCTGGGCCGGGGCGAACCCATCCGCGTCAAGCCGGGTGAACGCGTGCTGTTCCACGTGCTCAACGCGAGCGCGACCGAGATCCGCAGTCTCGCACTGCCCGGCCACGTGTTCCGCGTCGTGGCACTCGACGGCAATCCGGTCCCGACGCAGGCGGATGTGCCCGTGCTCTGGCTCGGCACGGCCGAGCGGATTTCCGCGCTCGTCGAAATGAATCATCCCGGCGTGTGGGTGATGGGCGATCTCGCCGATGACGACCGCGGCCACGGGATGGGGATTGTCGTCGAATACGCGGGCCGCAAGGGCAAGCCGCAATGGACCAAGCCGAAACCGTTCCACTGGGATTACACGCGGTTCGGCAGCGCAAATCCCGCGCCGGCCGCACCCGACGAAACGATCGAGATGACGATCGTCAAGCACAATGCCGCGCTGCATGGGTTCAACCAGTGGACGCTCAACGGCGAGGCCTTCTCGATGGAGACCATGAAACCGCGGTATACGGTGCATGCGGGACGCCGCTACCGGCTGAAACTCCGCAACGCCAGTGACGACATTCACCCGCTGCACCTGCACCGGCACAGTTTCGAACTGACGCGCATGGGCGGCAAGCCGACCGCGGGCGTGGTCAAGGACGTGGTGATGCTGGGCGGATTCCAGGAAGCCGAGTTCGACTTCGTGGCCGACAATCCCGGGCCGACGCTGTTCCACTGTCACCAGCAGTTGCACATGGATTTCGGGTTCATGGCGCTGTTCGAGTATGCGCAGGGTTAGCGTCCCGCCCGAGATAGTCGCGATTTTGTGAAGGATGTTGGCCTGTGGTGGCGTGAGCGTTGTGTGTTCGCCTTGGCAGACCTCGGGTGGTATGTTACGTTATAGTAACTCCGGAACGATGCCACCGTGCTCATTCCGTACGCGCTGACGCAATGCGAAGCGGTCGCAAGTCGTGGCCGGCACGATCACGGGCTTGCCTTGGCAGTTGCTCGGTGGTACCGACGCATCGGTGATATATGTGCAAATGAAACTATGGCCCAATGTTCGGGCGATGACGGGAGGAAAGCCATGCGTCAAAGGTCACGGATGGAACTGGTCTTGCTGGCGTGCACTGCCACGGCGTGGATCGGCGCCGCGGGGGTAGCCCGGTCCCAGCCGGCGCAGACGGCGACCGCGCCGGCACAGAATGCGGCAAATCACCATGAACTTCCGGCTTCGATTCAACTCGGGCATGAGGACACCCTCCGCCGACTGGCAATTCTCATGAAGCGGAAGGGACCGGTCGGGGTTGCGGCAAGCAAGGCGGCGGCGGAGTACAAGCAACATCTGTCCCGCGAAGTGGAATACATCCTGCCGCCGCTGACCCTGCTGCCGGAGTTGGCCGAGGGCAAGATAACGCCCGATATGGCCTGGGCGATGGCGATGACGGATCGGACCAAGGCCACGCGCGAGGAGATTTTCGAGGAACGCGCCCGGATGACCGACGCCCTCAACGGGATCGTTGCAGCCGCATTACCCGTACATGATAACGAGGCCATCGCTTTCGCCCAAGACATGGCGGCCGACGTGCTGGTCGACACCGAGCTGGAAGAACCGACGGTTCTGCTGATCGGCGAATATCTGCACAGCAAGCTAGACGCCGCGCATTAGCGCGCTGAACAGGAGTCCGACGCATGCAGCTCCATCGTTCCATTGTCACACTGGCGTGGCTGCTGGCCGCGGCCTGTGGCGCCGTGTTGCCCGTTTTGATCAGTCCGGCCGCCGCGGCAGGCGATCCCGCGGCGGGCAAGCAGGTATTCGAGACGGCGTGCAGCATCTGCCATTCGGCGCAGCAGGGGCGCAACTCGATCGGGCCGTCGTTGTTCGGGGTCGTCGGACGCCAGAGCGCTGCCGTGGCGGGTTACACCTATTCGCCGCCCTTCAAGGCCTTGGGCGTCACCTGGGACGAGGCAACGCTGGACAAGTATCTCGCCGGTCCCAGGGCCATGGTGCCGGGAACCAAGATGACCTATGCGGGCCTGAAGGACGACCCTAAGCGGGCCAACCTGATCGCCTATCTGGCGACCCTCAAATGATCCGGGTCCGGAGCACGGGTGGCTCGGACCGGGTTGCCATCGCAGTTCCCGGATCGATCGCCGGCCTCGATTGATTCATATCAATGCTCCGCGGTCAGGCAGCCGATTTGATCCACTCCCAATAGGGAGGAACCCGATGACCAAGCCGACACTGCGACTCGCCTTTGCCGCGCTGCTGACCCCACTGTTCGTCCTGCTGCTGAGCCCAGCGGCGCAGGCCGTGCCAGACCTCGCGAGGCAGACCGGCCAGCCGTGCGTGATGTGCCACATCGGCGGCTACGGTCCGCAGCTCACCCCGTTCGGCCGCGCCTTCAAGATCGGCGGCTATACCCAGACCGGCGGCGAGGGCGTGGCCGCCAAGATCCCATTGTCGCTGATGGTGCAGACCTCGTTCAACCGCACCAGCACCGACCTGGAGGCCGATCAGATCCCGCACCACTACGCGGCCAACAACAATTTCTCGATCGATCAGGTCAGCGGCTTCATCGCCGGTGGCCTGGGGCCGTACACTGGCGGCTTCATGCAGTTCACCTATTCGCCGGTCGACAACACCTCGCATGTCGACAACACGGATCTGCGGCCGTTCACCTCGGTCTATTCGCTTGGCGATCATTCGCTGCGGGTCGGCATCACGCTGAACAACAATCCGACGGTGCAGGACCCCTACAACTCCACATTCGCCTGGGGCTTCCCGTTCATCTCGTCGGCCATCGCACCGAGCCCGGCGGCAAGCCCGATGCTGGCCTCGGGCTTTGGCAACAATGCCATCGGCTACACGGTCTATGCTTGGTACGACAAGTCGCTCTATTTGGAGGCCGGCGCCTATAATACGTTCAGTCCGTGGATGCTCGCGCGATTCGGCGACGATTACGGCATTGGTGCAACCACCAGCCCGGCGCCCTATCTGCGCGCCGCGTATGAGTGGAACTGGAACAGTCAGGCAGCGCATGTCGGGGCCATCTTCATGCACGCCGACGTCAATCCGCCCAACGGCATCGCCTTCCAGACCGACGGATCGATGGGGGTCGACCACTACACCGACTACGCGCTGGACGCCAGCTACCAGTATCTCGGCGACGGCACGCATATCGTTACGGTGCAAGGCATTTACACCCACGAAGACCAGAACCTGAAAGGCACGACAGCGTTCTTCAACGCCGGCAACGGCACGACCTTCGGGTCCGGCTCCAGCCTGAACCAGATCCGGCTGAACGCCGCCTATTGGTATCAGAACACCTACGGGGCGACGCTTGGCTGGCAGCGGACCTGGGGGCCGGCGAACCCGGTGTTGTATCAGCCGGCCGAGCTGACTGGCAGCAACAACAGCAAGCCGAACAGCAACGCGTTCATCATCGAGGGCGACTGGGTGCCGTTCGGCAAGGATAGCTCCTGGGCGGGTCCCTGGGTCAACCTGAAGCTTGGCCTGCAATTGACCCTCTATACCCAGTTCAACGGCGGCACCAGCAACTATGACGGCACCGGTCGCAACGCCGGGGACAACAACACGCTGCTTGCCTTCGCCTGGATGGCGTTCTGACCGGTCGGCGCCGCCCCGCCACGCCAGGCCGGGGCTGCGCCGTTTGAGGTGACGTTCGACCCCCGAGGAGGCTACGCAGTGGAAATCAGCGTTCGCGATCTGCTGACCGTGCTGCATGGCATCGGCTTCGGCGCGCTGTTCATGCTCGCCTTCTCAGGCGCCATCGGCGTGATCTACGCGACCTCGATCGCGGATACGCACTGGCAGCCGAGCGCCGGCGCCAGCCGGATGTTCCGCTTCTACCTGATCAGCATGGCGGTGCTCGCCTGGCTGACCGTGATCTCCGGCGCCTACGTCGTCTATCCCTGGTATCGCGCCGTGCCGCCGCCCGGCACCACCGATCTGAGCGCCTATCCGCAGCACCTGCTGCAATCCAGCCCGCTCACCGCCGGGTGGCACGCCTACGGCATGGAGTGGAAGGAGCACATCGCCTGGCTCACCCCGATCGCGATGACCATGGTGGCCTATGTCTTCATCAAGTACGGGCCGCGCCTCGTGCGGTTCCGCCAACTGCGGACCGCGGTGTTGGGGTTCACCTTGGTTGCGTTCTTCGCCACCGCCGTGGCCGGCCTGTGCGGCGCCTTCCTGGGCAAGTTCGCCCCGGTGCGCGGCGGCGCCGAGATCGTTCTGCTTCAGGTCAAGTAACCAGCGGGTACATGCGATGCACACGGAGCATAATACCAACCCGGCTGGCACAGCGCCGAATGCCACGACGCCCGGCGCCGTGCCGAGCGGCCCGGGTGCCGCGGCCGTGCTGGCGGCGGGCATCGGTTCGCTGGCGCTCGGTGTCTTCGCCTTGGCCGGCGACGCCGTGCCGCCAATCCGGCAGGCCTTCAACATCTGGAACCCCAGTGGACCGTTGTCCGGGGTCACCACGGCGGCGGTTCTGGTGTGGCTGGTCGCCTGGTACCTGCTCGCGAGGCGGTGGTCCGCGCGCGAGGTGGGCCTGACCTGGGTCACCGCCGCGGCGCTCGCGATGCTGGCGGGCGGCTTGCTGCTGACCTTCCCGCCGTTCATGGATATGTTGCAGGGCGGCTGATCCAACCGGCGGAAGCGTTGACTTGTCATGCCAGCCGCCGAAAGTATCGACGTACCCTCGGCGCCTGCTGTTCCCACCGTCATGGCCACCATGACCACCTTCGGCGAGTCGCACCTGCACGCGAAGGGTTGCAGGCGGCGCGGGCGCCAACCACGATCGGGAAGCCGCGGTGGCAGATCGCGGTAGGGACGCCC
>PLXO01000045.1 GCA_003151425.1 Acetobacteraceae bacterium | reverse complement strand
AGGGCGGAGCCCTGACCTTGCTTCACGCCAGACGCACGCCTTGGTCGGGGAGTGCGGCGATCAGGGCCGCGACTGTCTGGGCGAGCACGGGGTGGACCCAGTCTGGTGCGACGTCGGCAAGTGGCATCAGCACGAAGCGGCGTTCGTGGGCGCGCGGGTGGGGCAGGATGGGGTCGGGTGCCTCGCGCACCAGCGTGTCCATGGCGATGATATCGAGGTCGAGGGTGCGGGGCGCGTTCGGTGTGCCGCGCGTGCGTCCTGCCCGCGTCTCGAGCGCCTGCAATGCGGCCAGCAGCGCGGCGGGCTCGGTTGGGCCGGTCAGGTGCGCCACGCCGTTGATATAGTCGGGCTGGCCGGATGGGGGCATCGGCGGCGTTCGGTACCAGCGGGACAGGCCGCGCAGGCGCAGACCGGGCAGTGCGTCGAGGGCGGCGACGGCGGCGCGGCAGGTCGTAATCGGCGGGGTGCCATCCGGTCCGGGCAGGTTGGCGCCGACCGCCACGAGGATCATCCCTCGGATCACGCCGGTTGCCCTCTTGCCGGAAACGATGGGATGATGTTCCAGTCTATCGCCCCGGAGCGCGACGTTTGTCCGGCCAGCGAAGCTTCGGGGCGGCTTGTATCGTTCATCGAAAGGTCCATCGCATGCATTTTCTGCCAACCGAGCGGGTCGCTCTGTTTATCGACGGCGCCAACCTCTATTCGGCCTCGCGCAATCTCGGCTTCGACGTGGATTACCGCAACCTTCTGGAGTATTTCCGCAAGCAGGCACACGTCATCCGGGCGTACTACTACTCCGCGGTGCTGGAGACCGAGGATTACTCGCCGCTGAAGCCGCTGACCGACTGGCTGGCCTACAACGGCTACACGTTGGTCACCAAGCCGGCGAAGGAGTTCACCGACGCGTCGGGCCGCCGCCGGGTGAAGGGCAGCATGGACATCGAGGTGGCGGTCGACATGCTGGAGCTGTCGCCGCGCATCGACCACGCGGTGCTGTTCAGCGGCGATTCGGATTTTCGTCGGTTGGTCGAGGCGATGCAGCGCAAAGGAGTTCGCGTTTCGGTGGTGTCGTCGATTCGCACCTCGCCACCGATGGTCGCGGACGAACTGCGCCGCCAGGCGGACCAGTTCCTGGAGCTTGCCGACATCGCGCCGGAGTTCACCCGCCGGCAGACCGAACCTCGGGCGAGGCCGACGTCGGCGCGGCAGACTCCGGCCGAGCCGTTCCCGGATGCGCCGGACCCAGTCTGAGGCGCCGGCCGTCCTGCCAGGCGAGCATCCCCCGGAGCGCGATACAGGCGGGGGCCATACAAGCGGGCGCGATGCAGCAGCGAGTGATGCAGCCCCGCGCGATACGCCCGAGCGCGATACACCTGGGCGCGATTGCGGACTGTGTCCGCGGCTGGTGGCTTACCGGACGGCCAATCGGGCGGCGCACCCCGACTGGTTCAACGCGCCGGTCCCCAGCTTCGGCGGGCTGGACGCGCGACTGCTAGTGGTCGGCCTGGCGCCTGGCGTGCGTGGCGCCAATCGCACCGGACGGCCCTTCACGGGCGACTTTGCCGGCGTGCTGCTATATCAGACCTTGCTGCGGTTCGGCTTTGCCGAGGGGCGCTACGGCGCGGACGCGGCCGATGGTCTTCGCCTGGTCGACTGCCGGGTGACCAACGGGGTGCGCTGCGTGCCGCCGGGGAACCTGCCGGTGCCGGCTGAAATTTCTGCGTGCAATGTGTTCCTCGCCGCCGAGCTCGCGGCGATGCCGCAGCTGCGCGCGGTGCTGGCGCTGGGTGGTGTCGCGCACAGGGCCGTGTTACGCGGCCGTGGTCTGAAGGCAAAGGACGCAGCATTCGCCCATGGCGCGGCGCATCTCCTGCCCGGTGGGTTGCTGCTGGTTGATAGCTATCACGTGTCGCGGCTCAATACGAACACCGGGCGGCTGAGCGAGGCGATGTTCGCCGCTGTGGTCGAGGATCTACGGCGACGGCTGGGGCCACGGCTGGGATGAGGCGCTCGTCGCACCGTCGCGCGGGTCTGCGCGGCGCGCTGGCTGCCACCGCGGTACCGACCTGGACGGGACCACCCACGCCGCACTCCGACGGGACGACGCTTGCGTTCGTCCGCTCGCCCGGGCTGCTGCGTCCTGACAGGCGTGTCTATGCGGTCGGTGACATCCATGGCTGTCTGGAGTCGCTCCGTGCGCTGCATGCCGCCATCGCCGATGATGTGACGCGGCGGCCGATCGGTGGCGGGCTGTTGATTCATCTTGGGGATTATATCGATGCGGGACCCGACAGCGCCGGCGTGATCGCGCTGCTGGCCGCCGGGCCGCCGATCGCGGGTCTGCCGACGATCAATCTGCTCGGCGATCATGAGCGCACCGCGCTCGATGCGCTGGATGGCGACGCGCCGTCGGCGACCGACTGGCTGCATGCCGACGGCGCGGCGACACTGCGCGGCTGGGGAATCGATCCGGCTTCGTCGCGCGGCAGTTGGCGCGAGAAGGTTCCGGCTGCGCATCTCGGGTTTCTTCGGGGGTTGGTGCTCAGTCATCGCGCTGATGACTATCTGTTCGTGCATGCCGGCATCCGGCCGGATGTTCCGTTGCGGCGACAGACCGCCGAGGATCTGTTGCGCATCCGCCAGCCGTTCCTGTACTCGGAGGCGGCGTTTGCTGCCGTGGTGGTGCATGGCCATACGCCCGGGCCGGCGCCGGTGCTTCGGCAGAACCGCATCTGTATCGATACCGGTGCCGGGTTCGGCGGACGGCTGACCTGCGCGGTGTTGGAGGGCGATCGGGTGGGGTTTGTCAGCGTTTGATACCAGGCATTCGAAATGATGACTCTTCCATCATTTCGGGTGCCTGGTTTCGCGCGCGGGCCGGGGCGGGCTGTTGATCTCGCCCAGATAAAGCACGTGCCGCTGCACCGTTCTGCCACCGGACACCCGGCGGTTTTCCACGATGCTTCAATAGCCGTGCTCCTTGCCGTCCCCGGCCTCCGCAGGGGCAGGCTCTTCCGGTGAAGCTCGTGGCGCAGAAACATGACGCCAGACTTCCAAAGCCGCCAGCCGTTTCACAAGGCTCTTGATCGGCACCGCAAGCGGTTTTCGTAACGGCGCGCGCAATGATCCCACGCTTGGCAATAATTTCCCGACGCCCCGCGGTCGAATAACGCCCGGAACCGAGGCGGAGTTGCGAAGGTCGGGTTAAGTCGCAAAGATACCGAGCAGCTTACCCGGCCATCGGCGTTCATTGCATGTCGGTTGCAAAGCTGAGACCCTTCTCAACCTACGGCGCCCTGTGCTCTATTGGCGGTGAATCTCGGAAACGCGAAGGGGCACGCGGTGGAGGAGTGGCTGACGGCGAACGGCCTTGGCGCGCGCGTCGCGGCATTTCGCGATCACGGCATCACCGCCGACCAGTTCGACGACCTGACCGACGACGATCTGCGCGAACTCGGCCTGACCATCGGCGAGCGCAAGCGGTTCCGCCGCGCGCGGGAACAACGCCAACCCGAGCACCAACCCGGCGTGATCGCCACCACGCGCGCCGAACGCCGACCGCTGACGATGATGTTCGTCGACGTGGTGAACTCCTCCTCGCTTGGCGAACGGCTGGAGCCGGAGGATCTGCTGGAGGTGATCCGCCGCTACCGGGAATTCTGCGGCGCGGCGATCATGCGCTATGGCGGCTTGATTGCACGCCTGGTGGGCGACGGCATTCTCGCCTATTTCTGCTATCCGGTCGCCAACGAGAACGATCCGGAGCGCGCGGTACGGGCGGCGCTCGACATCGTGCGCGGAATCGGAACGGTTGCCACACCGGCCGGTGTGCCGCTCGCGGTGCGCATTGGCATCGCCACGGGGCGCGTGATCGTCTCCGACCTGTTCGCCGGCGGCGAAGCCGATCGCCGCTCGATCATCGGCTCGACGCCAAATCTCGCGGCGCGGCTGCAGGGCCTCGCACCACCTGGTGGCGTCGTCATCGCCGAGGAGACCGAGGCCCGGGTGCGCGGGCTGTTCCAGTGCGAGGACCTTGGCAGCAACGAGGTGCGCGGGTTTGTTCAGCACCACCGCGCGTGGCTTGTGCGCGACGACATCACCGACGGTCAGCGCGCCCCATCATCGCGCCGCCCGGCGCGGCTCACTCCGTTCTTCGATCGTCAGGCCGAGTCCGCGGTGCTGACCGAACGTTGGGCGCGCGCACAGAGCGGTGAAGGCAATGTTGTGCTGCTGGTGGGTGGTGGCGGCATCGGCAAGTCCCGCCTCGTCGAACATTTCCTGACCGAGCGGCCGAATATTCGCGCGGAGAGGATCTCCGGCTCGGCCTTCGACGAGGACAGCCCGCTCTATCCGGTTATCCTGCTGTTGCGTCACCTCGCAAAGATCGACGCGGCCGAGTCGACTGCGGTGCAGCAGCGCAAGCTTGCCGCGACGCTTGCCGGCAGCGAGGCGGACAACGCGGACGCGCTGCCGCTGCTGGCCGAGCTGCTGGGGATCCCGTCGGAATTTCCGGCGCCACTGCTGCCGCCCGCGGTGCTGCGCGAACGGCTGCTGTCAATTCTGCACGCCCAGTTCCGCCTGATGGCCGAGTCGCGGCCACTGTGTCTGGTGATCGAGGATCTGCACTGGTTCGATCCGACCTCGCGCGAGCTGCTCGACCGGCTGATCGCCGACATCGTCGAAAGCAAACTGTTGCTGGTGCTGACTGCGCGCGATGGTTTCGAGGCGCCATGGATCCGCGGTCGCGACACGATGGTGCTGCAGCTCAAGTCGCTGTCGCCGGCCGATGTCGATGTCATGGTGCAAAGTCTGTTCGGTGGCCGGACCGTGCCGCCGCCGCTCGCCCGGATGATCGCGCGCAAGACCGACGGCGTGCCGCTGTTCATCGAGGAGGTCGGCCGCCTGGTGCTGCTGGCAGAGGCGGAAGCCGGTTCCGACGGCGCGCTGTTCGAGATTTCCGAGCAGGCGATTCCGGCGTCGTTGCATGAATCGCTGATGGCGCGACTCGATCGTTCCGGTATCGCCAAGGACGTGGCGCAGATTGCCGCGGTGGTCGGGCGCAGCGTGCGACGCGACGTGCTTTCCGCCGTCGCCGCGATGCCGCCCGAGGCGCTGAACCAGCCGTTGGCGACGTTGGTGGAGGCCGGCGTTCTGTATCCTGACACCGTGGGCGGCGAAGACGGCTACAGCTTCACCCATGCGCTGCTGCGCGATGCCGCTTATGACAGCCTGCTGCGCGACGACCGCCAGTTGCTGCATCTGCGCGTCGCCCGGGCCTTGCAGCGGCGTGATCCATCGCTAGCGACGCAACAGCCCGAACTGCTGGCGCTGCACCTGACCGAGGCCGGGCAGGCGGAGGAAGCCGCCTCGCTGTGGCTGGAGGCGGCACGGCGCAGCTTGGCGCGCTCGGCGCTGACCGAGGCGACGCGCATGCTGCGTCGCGGCCTGTCGGGGCTCGAGCGGCTGCCGGCGAGTCGCAACGTGCTCGACCTGCGGGTGGCACTGATGGCACTGCTCGGCCCCGCGCTGATCGCGCTGCGCGGTCCGGGCGCGACGGAAACACAGGAACTGTACGCCAACGCCTATGCATTGTGCAACGATATGGCGGAAGACCCGTCGCATTTCCCGATCTACTGGGGCTGGTGGCGGCTGTCGCACGACTTTCGCGAAAAGCGGCAGCGTGCCGCGGCGTTGCTCGATCGCGCGGTGGTGCGCGCCGACGCCGAGCTGTTGCTGCAGGCGCATCATTGCAACTGGGCGACGGACTACGCCGCCGGCGACTTCGCCCGCTGTTGTGACCACATCGAAGCGGGCCTGGCGATCTATGGCACCGGCGATTTTCGCCAGCACGCGGGGCTGTATGGCAATCATGACGCCTGCGTCTGCGCCCATGGCGAGCTGGCGCAGGTCCGCTGGATGCAAGGCCGGCCGGTCAGTGCGCTGGAGAGCGAGCGCCGCGCGCTGGCGTGGGCTGACACGCTGGATCATCTCGGCACGCGGCTGCACGCGATGGATATGCGTCTGCTGCACCGCGTGTATCGACGCGAGTTCGATACGGTGTTCACGCTCGCCGGCGAGCTGGTCACCCTGACGTCCGAGCTCGATCTGCGGGATCATCGCGCCAAGGGGCTGATCTTCCGCGGCTGGAGCGCGGCAATGCTCGGCGATCCGATCGGTGGCTTGCGCATCCTGGAGGATGGCTTTGCCCGCCAGCAGGATATCGGAACGATGGAGGATTTCTCGCTGTATCTGTGCCTGCGCGCGGAGGCGATGACGGCGGCCGGACAGGCTGAGCAGGCGGCGGAGATGCTGCGACGCGAGCGTCTGGCTTTCGCCGAGCGCGGCTTCGGCTTCTGGATGCCGGAACTGGTGCGCGTGCTGGCGGACGTTACGCTGGCGGCGGATCCGCAGGCGACGGACGAGGCCGCATCGATTTTGCAGGAGGCCGAGCGGCTTGCCCAGGGGCAGGACGTACCGATGCTCGGGCTGCGCATTGCCACGACAGCCGCACGGCTCGCGTTGCGGGAAGACGGCGCGCGACCGGCGGGCGAACGGCTTCGGCTGGCGCTGGCACGCATCGGCGAGGATGACGCTGGTCCCGACCTGGCTGCGGCGCGTGCATTGGCGGGGCGCGTGATGGTAGCCTGAGAAGACGCCGAGAAACGAACGAGGCATCCGACAGGGATCATGACCGCCCGCGACGTCGCGAAACGATCCTGCACGCAATGACCGAACCCGATGCGACGACCGGGGACGGCACGAAGCACTACCGCGCCGGCACCCATCGCGTCGTCGATCCGGCAACGACGCTGGCACGCGTGCTACCGTTGGCACCGCGCATGGGCATCACGCGCGTGGCCGTGCTGACCGGTCTGGATGTCCTCGGGATTCCAGTGGTGGCGGCGACGCGACCGAACTCGCGCTCCATCGCAGTGCACCAGGGCAAGGGCGTCACGCTGGATGCGGCCAAGGCGTCGGCGGTGATGGAAGCAGTGGAAACATTTCATGCCGAAACGATGACGCTGCCGCTGCGGCTGGCCGCACATGACGAACTGGCGGACGCGGCCGATCCGGCAACGCTGCCGCGCGCTGATGGCCGCACGTTGGGCCATGCGCGCATCCTGTGGGTCCAAGCGCGCGAACTGATGGGTCGCGGAACGTTGTTTGTGCCGCACGAGCTGGTAACCGCCGACTACACCCATCCGGCGCCGGCGGGGAGCGGATTTTTCCAGGCCACGACTAACGGTTTAGCGTCGGGCAACCATTGGCTGGAAGCGGTGCTGCACGGGCTGTATGAGGTGGTGGAACGCGACGCGATCGCGCTGTGGCGCGCTGGCGGCGGGCGGGCGCGCGATGGGCGCGCGGTGGCGTTGGACAGCATCGACGGCGAGGAAAGTGCGGGGCTGCTGGCGCACTATCGGGCGGCCCGGGTCGCGGTGGGGGTCTGGGACGTCACGTCGGACATCGGGCTGCCTTGCTTTGTTGCGCTGGCGATGGCGCCGGGCGGGACTGATGGCGTGGAACCGGAACTCGGGTCCGGCTGTCACGCCGATCGTGATATCGCGTTGTCGCGCGCGCTGAGCGAGGCGGCGCAGGCACGGCTGACGCGGATTTCCGGGGCGCGGGACGACTTCGCGCCGGATGGCTATGGCGATGTTGCGCGGGCGGATCGGCTGGACATGGCGGGTCAATGGATGCGCACGCCGGCACGGTGGTCGTTCCAGTATGCGCCAAGCTGTGCCGGCCCGACGCTGCGGTACGATCTGGATACCGTGCTGGCGCGGCTCGACGCCGCCGGGCTGCGCCAGGTCGCCTATGTCGATCTGAGCCAGGACGAATTCGGCATTCCCGTCGCGCGTGTGATTGTGCCGGGGATGGAAGGACCGTGGACGCCGGAGGGCGGCGCCTACACGCCGGGCGCCAGGGCGCGGGCGGTGATGTGGTGAACGCTGTCGTCTTTCTCGGCCCGACCTTGCCGCGAGCTGACGCCGCTGCGGCGCTGGACGCGATCATTCCGCGACTGGACGCCGTTGCAGTGCTGGACGCGAACTTCCTGCCACCGGCGCGGCAGGGCGACGTGTTCCGCGCGGTGCGAACGCATCGGCCGCGCGCGATCGGGCTGATCGACGGCGTGTTCCTCGATGTGCCGGCGGTGTGGCACCGCGAGATATTGTGGGCGCTCAGCGAAGGGGTTCACGTGTTCGGCGCCGCGTCGATGGGCGCGTTGCGCGCGGCCGAGCTGGTCCCGTTCGGCATGCGCGGCGTCGGTGCGATCTTCGAGGCGTATCGCGCGGGATGCTGGCCGGGCGACGACACGCTCTTCGAGGACGACGACGAGGTGGCGGTGATCCACGCACCGACGGAGGCCGGCGGCGCGGCGATGTCCGACGCGATGGTCGACCTGCGCGCGAGCCTGGGGGCGGCTGAGGTCGCCGGCGTGATCGATCGCGACAGCCGCAGGACACTTGTCGCGGCGATGAAGTCCCTGCACTTCCCCGCGCGCAGCTTCATCCGATTGAACCAGGAGGTGCGCGCGACCCTGGGCGAAGCCTCGGCGACGCGGCTGATTGACTGGCTAGCCGGCAATCGCGTGGCGCAGAAGCGCCTGGATGCGATGGCCATGCTGGAAGACCTCGGGCGGCTGCTGGCGCGCGATCCGCCGCCCTTCCGCGCGCCGTTCCGTTTCGAGCGCGCGCTGGTATGGGAGCAGTTCGTCCGCGCGGCGGCGGTCCCGGACGGAGCGCATGACTTAGTACTGCAAGAGTTGCGACTCAATCCGCCCGCGCGGCTGGCTGCGGAGCGGGCCGTGCTGGGGCGGATGATGGCACCGATCGAACCTGCGGACATCCCCGTGACACTCGATCGGTTCCGCGCGCGGCAGGGCCTGTGGAGCCGCGCCGATCTCGACGCGTGGATGCAACGGAACGCGCTCGACGCGGCGGCGCTGGAGCAACTGTTGGGGCGCGAGGCGGCGCTGGACGCGGCGGCACAACGGTCGGGGCCGGAACTGCAGACCGCGATGCTGGAGCACCTGCGGCTGGCCGGGCAATTCGCGCCGCTGCTGGAGCGGGCGCGGGCAAAGCAGGCAGCGCTGGCCGATCGGGCCGCGACGCCGCCAACCGGCCCGGCGATGGCGGCGGTGCTCGACTGGTATTTCGCCCGGCGCTTGGGGGAGCCCCTGCCCCACTCGATCCCGGTCTGGGCACGCGAACAGGGCTGGGCCAACCATCAGGTCTTTACGCATGCGGTCTGGCGCGATTATCTGTTCGCGGAGGCCACGCGATGACAGCATCGATGGGCGGCACGCGCTTCCGGCTGTTCCCCGCCTACGCGGCGGGCTACGCCGAGCCGGAAACCGTCGAGCTATCGCTGCCGCCGGGCACCATCGGCCCGGGACCATCGGATCCCTGGATGTACGCGGTGCACCCGCTTCGCAAGGCCGATCCGTACGAGCCGCCGTCGAGCATGCCACCGTTCCGCGGTCCGACCTATCCGCCGGCGTTGCCGGGACCGCAGGGCCATTTCGACCATATCCCGACGGATGCACCCGAATTCCTGGCCGCGCATCTGTATGGGACGGTGCGCCACACACTCGATATCTGGGAATTCTACCTGGGACGCAAGGTGGTGTGGTGGCACGCGCCGCGCATCCCGCGCCTGGAGCTTATTCCGTTCGTGCAATGGCAAAACGCCCATTCCGGTCCCGGCTTCATCGAGATGGGCGAGAAGCCGAGTCATTCCGGGCGCGAGCAGCCGTTCTGCCTGAATTTCGACGTGATCGCACACGAGACGGGCCATGCCATCATGTTCTCGATGATCGGCGTGCCGGCGGAAGGCGATGTATCGGAGCCATTCCTGGCATTTCATGAATCGTTCTCCGACCTTATCGCGCTGATCGGGGTGATGGAGATCCCTTCGGTGACGCGCCGGTTGCTGACGCAGACCGCGGGCAATCTCTATGTGCTCAACATCGTCAATCGGATCGGCGCGATCTCCGACACCGAGCAGGTGCGGCTCGCGTCCAACACCAGGACGCTGGCGGATGTCGTCGGTCTGCACATGGCGCCGGACGGAAGCTGGATCGACCCGACCGGCCAACATCGCAACCAGCACGCGATCGCCGAGCCGCTGACCGGGGCGATCTTCGATGGCCTGGTCGAGCTCTACCAAGACGGATTGGCCGAACGAGGGCTGATTCCGCCGGAGGCGGATGCACGGGGCTGGTCGCGTGCGGAAGTGGAACGAACGATGGACGCGGTGCACAGCACCTCCGCCGCCGCGTGGGCGCGGTTCGCGCAGGGTTTTCACACCGCATTGGACGACGCAAGGCACATCGTGGCGCGCTGCATGGCGCATGTCATCCTGACCGTGCGGCCGGAGACGCTGAGCTTCCCAATCGTTGCCGCGCGCTTCCTCGAGGCGGCCGCCGCGCTGGGGCAGACGCGGCATCTGCCAGCGCTGCTCGACCATTTTCTGTGGCGTGGCATCGATCCGCGCCCGGCACTGGGGATCGCCGTGGCGCCCGGCCGGGGCAGTCCTCGTCAGTCCGCTTCGGGCGAGCAGCGCGGGCGGCTATATGTGGCGGAGGTACCGAACCCCGGCCCCGATCGCGCCTGCTGCGATGCGTTCGCCTTTATCGCGGCGCATCGACTGATGCCGCATTCGCACCGAGCCCGGCCGGGATAGGCGCCACCTCATGAAGGTGGTGACATGTCGATCCACCATTTCAAGGACGAAATGCCGCTTCAAATGCAACGGACACGATGCTAGACTGGCCGCGGAACATCAAGTGACAGGGAGGCGACGATGGGGGCGACACTGACCGAGGCGCTACTGGCGCCGTCTACCATCCGGCTGTTCGGGCGGCCATTTTCCGGCCTTGAGATCAACGATCTCGGGCTCGGTGCATCCTCGACAAATCCGCTGGTCATCAGGCTGGCCCAAGCGACCGCCAGCAAGGCGGCTGCCGAGAAGGCAAAAACCAAGATCCCCGATGCGGACGTGTTTGGTCTCGCGCGGATCTACGGGTTCAGCTACTTGGGCAATTACTTCAAGCTGACCGCCCCGACGGTGCTGCTTGTGTGGGGCCCGGGCAATCCGATGCCGGCGGGGATCGCAACCCCACTGTCGATGGATCAGAGCGGCGTGGAATTCCAGGACGAAAGCTTCGTCCAGGAAATCCGCATGTGGTCGGTCGACCAGTTGGACATGAGCGTGCGCATCGACGTAACGATCGGCTGGATGCGCGATATTTTCCTGAGCCCGGAGATGGGCGGCGACAACAACATCACCGGCCGCTCCGACCTGGTGGGAAGGTCGGACCTGGTCGGTCGATCCGATCTGGTCGGCCGGTCCGATCTGGTGGGACGCTCCGATCTGGTCGGGCGATCCGACCTGGTGGGATCGCCGCGGAGGCGCTAGAGCGACGGCGGAAGGGCTAGCCCTCGGATCAAGTCCGGGCCAATGCGTTTCCGCCCTTCGCTGGCGCGCTAATGCCGGCGCGTTACGCCGGCGCGTCGTCCAGCGACCACTCCTCGGCGGACGCGCCGGCCAATGCCTGGATGCGCTCCTCGTCGGCCGCGAGCTCGGCAGCGGGCCCGGAATAAACCATCTCGCCATTTTCCAGCACGTAGGCGTCGTCGGCGATTTCCAGGCTGGCGCGCACATTCTGCTCGACCAGCAGCACGGAGATGCCGTCGGCACGCATCTGCGAAACGATGCGGAACACCTCGCGCACGATCAGCGGGGCCAGCCCCTGCGAGGGTTCATCCAGGATCAGCAGGCGCGGATTGATCAGCAGCGCGCGAGCGATCGAAAGCATCTCCTGCTCGCCGCCGGAGAGCTGCCGGCCGCGGTTCGTCTTGCGCGACGCCAGACGCGGGAACAACTGGTAGACCCGCTCCATCGTCCACGGACCGGGTCGCTCCAGCGGCACGCGCAGGTTCTCGTCCACCGTCAGGTTCGGGAAGATGCGACGACCCTCCGGCACATAGCCGACACCCAGTGCGACGATGCGATACGGCGGCATGCGCGTGGTCTCCGTGCCGAACACCCGCACCCGCCCGGTGCGCGCCGGCACCAGGCCCATCAGGGTTTTCATCGTCGTGGTTTTGCCGGCGCCGTTTCGGCCAAGTAATGTCGTGATCTTGCCCTCGGCGGCGACCAGGCCGACGTCGTGCAGGATATGGCTCTTGCCGTAGTAGGTGTTCAGGCCCTCGGCCTCCAGCGCGTTCATGCGGCCGTCCCCAGATAGGCGGCCTGCACGGCCGGATCGGCGGCGATCTCCTGCGGCGTTCCGTCGGCCAGCATCTTGCCCTCGGTCAGCACGGTGATGCGGTCGGCCAGGTTGAAGACCACTCGCATGTCATGCTCGATCAGCACGATCGTGTAGCTGCTGTTCTTGTGCAGCCGGCGGATCAGCCCGGCGACCTGGTAGGTCTCGTGCTCACCCATCCCCGCGGTCGGCTCGTCCAGCAGCAGCACGCGCGGCTTCAGCGCCAACGCCATGGCGATTTCGGCGGCCCGCTGGTCGCCATGAGACAGCTCGCCGACCAGACGATCGGCTTTCGTTGTCAGGTTGGTCAGCGTAAGGATCTCGTCGATCCCGGCGCGCACGACCGTCGCGTCGGCGCGGCTGGTCCACATATGCAGGCTGTAGCCGGCCGCAGATTCCACGCCGATGCGCACATTCTCGTGCACCGTGAGCTCCGGAAATATCTCCGTAATCTGAAAGGTACGTGCCATCCCGAGTTTCACCCGCTGCGTGGCGGTCAGGTGCGTAATGTTCTGACCGTCGAGGAAGATCTCGCCCGAGGTCGGCGGAAAGAAGCCGGTAATCAAGTTGAAGAACGTGGTTTTGCCGGCGCCGTTCGGGCCGATGATCGCGCGCAGCTCGCCAGGCGCGACATTGAGGGAGATGTCGTTCACCGCGATCAGGCTGCCGAACGCCTTGGTGGTGTGGCGGGCTTCCAGCATGCTCACGTTGTCGCCCTCCGCTTCAGCATGCCGAGGATCCCGCTCGGGAAGAACATCACCACCATAACGAACAGCAGGCCGACGAAGCTCATCCAGTTGACCGTCATGCTGGAGATGTAGTCCTGCAGCACGACGTAGATCGCCGCCCCGACCAGCGGTCCCCAGAAACTGCGCATGCCGCCCATCACCACCATGATCACGATCACGCCGGACAGATTGTAGTGCAGCGAGGTCGGATCGGCGAAGTTGTTGAGCAGCGCATAGAGCGCGCCGGCGGTCGAAGCGAAGAAGCAGGAGATCGAGAACGACAGCCAGATATGCTTGTTCACCGAGATGCCGAGGAACTGGGCACGGCGTTGGTTCTCCCGGATGGCGATCAGCGTGCGGCCGAACGGCGAGCGCAACAGGAACGTCATCAACGCGACGGAAATGCCGAACACGAACAGCACGAAGTAGTAGAACAGCGTGCCGTTGCCCTGGATATCGATGGTCCACGGGCCGAAGTGGAGCGGCTGGCGGGAAAACCCGCGCAACCCGTCATAGCCGCCGGTGAAGTCGTCCCAGCGATAGGCAATGTAGTAGAAGATCTGGCCGAACGCGATTGTCACCATAGCGAAATAGACACCACGGCGCCGGCAGATCAAAAGGCCGAGCAGCGTGCCGGCGACGCCGCCGAGCAGGACGCCATTCAGCATGGCGAACCAGGTGCTGTCGGAGAGATAGCGCAGCGTCAGCCCGGCCCCGTAAGCGCCCAGCCCGAAATAGGCCGCGTGCCCGAAGCTCATCACCCCGGTGAAGCCCAGCAGGAAGTTCAGCGCCATGGCCACCAGCGCCATCACCACCACATGCGCGGCGAGCGCGGTGTAGCCACCGACCAGATCCAGCCACAGCGGCGCGCTCAGCAGCACCAGCCAGATCACCGCCGCCGTCGTCCACTGCGGCACCCTGGGGCGCGCGTGCCCCAGCTTGGCTGTCGTCGTGGCGCTCACGTGAACATCCCTTCCTCACCCATCAATCCGCGTGGGCGGACGAGCAGCACCAATGCCATGATGACGTAGATCACCGCCTCCTGCGCGCTGGCCCAGAACACGGTGGTCAGCGCCGAGGCGACGCCGATCAACAACCCGCCGAGCAGCGTGCCGGTCAGGCTGCCGACGCCGCCGACGATAATGGCGATGAACGCGGGCAGCAGCAGATCATCGCCCATGTTCGGATTGAGCCCGATCTGACCGCTGGCCAGCACCCCGGCGAGACCGGCAAGAAAGATGCCGACTGCGAAATTCAGTGACCGCAGCAGGCGGACATTGATGCCAAGCGCCGCCACCGTATCGAGGTCCAGCGTGCCCGCGCGGATCCGTATGCCGAGCCTGGTGTAGCGCAGGAAGGAGAACAGCCCGACGATCGAAACGATAACGATCGTCATCATGAATATGCGGTAGCCGGTGATGAAGAACAGGTCTTCGCTGAGCCCCTGCGACAGGCTGTCCGGCACGGTCAGCGGCAGGCCGTTGGGTCCCCAAATATATCGGCACACATCCTGGATGATGAAGGACAAGCCAAAGGTGAGCAGCAGACTGTAGACCGGATCGCGGCTGTAGACGCGGCGGACCATCGTCTGCTCGATGATGTAGCCGAGCAGTCCGACCAGCAGCGGCGACACCAGCAGAGCGACCCAGAAGCCGGTATAGGGGATCAGGACGAAAGCGAAATAGCCGCCGAGCGCCAGGAAATTGCCATGCGCGAAGTTGATCACGTTGCTCAAGTTGAGGATCATTGCCACCCCGAGCGCCATCAGCACATAGAAGGCGCCGATGATCAGTCCGTTGGTGATGTTGAACAGCACAAGTTGCAGCATTGGCCAGCTCTTCGCTGATGGTTTCGTTAGGCTGGATACAAGTCCGCTGCCGGCGCCATCGGCGCACGGCAGCGGGACCTGGCAGTCACGACGTGGCTAGGCCGGGTAGGTCATCTTGCAGCCGGTGTCGTCGACGCTGCCCGCCGCCTCCTCGCCAGGCACCAACGATGCGATGGTGAAAATGTTGTCGGGGTTGCCTTCCGGCGGATGCACCTGACCCGTGAAGATGTTAGGCATCAGCTGGTGATCGCCCTTGCGGTACCTGACCTTGCCGGGCTGCAGCGCGATCTCGGGTGGCAGCTCCATGTCCTCGAGCGCCTGCACCAGCTTGATGCCCTCCATCGACTTCGCCTTTTCCGCGGCCAGCCGGAGGCTGTGGATCGCAACGAAGCCGAACCAATGGCGTGCGGTGGGGGTCTTGCCGGTCTCCTTGCGGAAGTCCGCGACGAACTCGGCAACGTGTGGCACGCCGGGCTGGTCCCACCACCATTCGAAGTCCCACCAGCCTGCCTGCGCCTCTTTCGGCACCGACTTGACGCTCTCCATTTCAAACAGGGCACCGCCGAGCGCCATGTCCTTGGCCATGCCGAACTGCACGAACTGCTTCATGCAGTCGATCTGTGCCAGGCCGCCCATGTTGTTCAGCAGCACATTGGGCTTGTAGGCCTTCGCCTTGATCAAGGTCGCGGAGAACTCGGTGCTGGCGATCGGCAGCATATCACCTGCGTACTCGCCCCCCAACGCCTTCAGGTTCTTGACGAAATTGTCCTGAAGGGTGTGGCCGTAGGCGTAGTCGGGGGTGATGAAGAAGAACCGCTTGCCGAATTTCTGCACCAGTGTCTTGGTAATCGCCGCGGCGTCCATCGCCGTGGTGTTGCAGACACGGAACGTATTCCACTTGCAATCCTTGCCGGTGATCGGATCGGTGTGACCGCCGGGCACGATGTGCAGGATCTTCTTCTCCGCGGTGACCCCCATGATCGCATAGGCAATGCCAGAATTGACGTCGCCAAAAATCACATCGACCTTGTCGCGGTCGATCAGCTTGCGGGCCTTCTGCACGCCGGTGCCGACGTCATTGGCCGAATCCTCGACCAGCAGCTCGACCTGGCGGCCGAGGATGCCACCCTTCTTGTTGATGGCTGCGACAGTGTATTTGGCGCCCTCGGTCTCGGTGACGGCCAACGCGGACAAGCTACCGGTCAGCGGATCGATCCAGCCCAGCTTGATCGACTCTTCGCCGCGCGCCTTGATGATGTAGGGCGACGCGACCTGCAGCGCCCCCAGCGTGGCGCCAGCCTGCAGCAGCCCGCGACGGCCAATACGCACATTGTACGGGATTCCCATACGTCGTCTCCCTGGTGGCCGTACACGCGGCCGTGTTGTTGATCCGCACCGACGCACGGGTCGGTAACCGGCCACGAAGCCTGCACGGGCCTTGGCAGTGTGGCGCGTACTATAGTCTACTAGCGTTAATCAACCCCGCTTGGCACGAGGCTGGTTACATTTGCTCCACCTACCGACCCACACCCGCCGGCCCAAGCGCGCGCCATCAACGTGGAGCGCACGGCGTCACGCCGCCAGCAGCCGCGTCAGTTCCCGCACGTCGCCCACTGTCTCCAGCCGATCCGCCACCCCAATCAGCCGCTCCCGATTGTCCGGCGGCAGCGGTTCGGCGGCGAACTGCCAGCAGCGGCGGAACTTGTCCAGGTGCGCCGCGCGGTCGAGCGGGCGGGATGGGCTGGCCAGCATGGACACGCAGCGCCAGGTCAGCGCCGTGCCATCGGTCAGGCGCACCGACACGGTTTGCGGCGCCAGCGCGTTCGGGTCGGGATTGCCGTCGCTCTCGGTCCGCACGCGCGCGGCGAGCAGATGGGTCGCCGGATCGGTCAGCGCCACGCCGCGAAAATGCGTGAAATCGAGCGCGCCGTGCTGCAACGCCTTGGCAACGACATAGGCCATGCAGAGCCGCGCGTAGCTGGGTTCCGGCGCCGGCAGGTCGGGCCGGCCGACCAGACGGACGATCAGTGGCGGCGCGCTGATGCACACGTCCTCGATGTCGGTCGGTTCGAAGCCGCCCTCGGTGCGTAACACGGTCGCGCCTTCGATCCCGCCATGCGTGGCGCGGCCGGCCGGATACGGCTTGTGACTGAACTCGGCGATGCGCCAGCGCCGGCCAAGCTCGTCCAGCAGCGGCCCGATCTCCCACGCCGATTCAAACAGCGCCAAATAGCCGAATGGTCCTTCGAAGACGTGACGCGAGGGCACCAGATCGAGCGTGGCCAGTTCGCAGGCGGTCAACGCGGCGCGCGCGTTCAACGCCACCTGCATGGGCAGGATCGCGCTGCCTTCCAGATGCGGCTGCATGGTGCCGCTGGCCTGCGCGAGTTGAAAGGCGAAGGCGCGCTCCAGTGCCGCCTGATCGAGACCCAGGACGCGGCCGGCGGCGGCGACCGCGCCGAACCCGCCGGCGGTGGCGGGGCGGAAAAAGCGCATGCCGGCGCTCGCGGCAAGACCTAGCGTGGCGGCGATGTCGCAGCCGACCGCGACCGCAACGATCAGGTCGCGACCCGATATGGGTCCGCGCGTTTCGGCGACCGCCAGGGCGGCAGGCAGGACGCTGGCCATGGCGTGCACCACCGCGCCCTCGTGCAGGCAATCGAACTCCTGGTTGTGCATCTGCCAGGCGTTGACGAACGCCGCGCCCGCAGCGGGCAGGCGCGTGGCGCGGCCCCAAACGCGCGCCTCGGCCCGGTCGCCCCAGCGCGCGGCGATGCCGCACAACGCATCGCCATGGGTCACCGAAGATCCGGCGATGCCGACGCCGAAACTATCGAGGATGAACACCTTGGCGCGCTCTACGGCCGCTGGCGGCAGGTCGTCGAAGCGCGCACCGATGGCATGCGCCGCAAAGCGCGCGGCGATGCTCATGGCGCGACCCCAAAGCGCGAGATCCCAATGCGTGAGACCCCAGTGTGCGAGATCCCAGTGCTGCGCACGCACTTGCTTTCACGCGCGATGCAATCAGCGACATCGGGCGCCGGAAGGAACGATACGGTCAAGGTCCAAAACCCGCCGTCATTCGACGCATTTGGCGATCGGCGCATCGCTGTTACCCCGCTTGCCGCAGGTTTCCGCCGGCGGCGCCGCTGCCGATTGCGCGTCCGCCTCGCCCGGGTCAAGCCCAAGCGCAACGACCCTGGCGCTAGCCGGGGGCTTGAGGCTGGCGCGCGACGCTGTCACCGTCGTTGCGGCGGATGACCCGAGGGAGGAAAAAGATGGCGACCGCGCAACCCAGCCTGCGTGCCATGATGCAGCAAGGCGACGAGCCGATCTTTGCCCCGCTCGTGCTCAACCCGCTGATGGCCAAGCTCGCCGAGCAGGCGGGGTTCCGCGCGCTGTATCTGGGCGGCGGCTCGATGGGCTATCTCAAGACCGGCACCGAGGCCAACCTATCGCTGACGGAGATGGTGCAGGCGGGCGTCGAGGTGCGCGCGGCCTCAACGCTGCCGCTGATTCTCGATGGGGCCTGCGGTTGGGGCGACCCGATGCACATGCACCATACGATCCACATGGCCGAGGCGGCCGGGTTCGCAGCGATCGAGGTCGAAGACCAGTTGTTGCCGAAACGCGCGCATCATCATATCGGCATCGAGCATATCGTGCCGCTGGAACTGATGCTGGCGAAGGTGCGCGAATGCCTGGCAGCGCGGCGGTCGCGCGAGTTTCTGATCATTGCCCGCACGAATGCCGCGCGCGGTGAGGGGCTGGACGAGGCGCTGCAGCGCGGCGAGGCGATGCACAAGGCGGGCGCCGACGTGCTGCTGGTGCTGCCCGGCAAGCCCGACCACATCCGCATTATCGCCGAACGGCTGCCGCCGCCGCTGATGTTCATGATGAGCGGCGGCCGGCTGACGTCGAGCGGGCTGACGATGCGGGAGTGGGGAGATTTGGGATATCGGTTATTCGTTGATGCCAGCACGCCGTTCATGGCGATGCATCACGCGCTGCGGCAGTGCTACGCGGCACTGGCGCAGGGCGAGGCGGATCCGTTGATAGGTGCGGATACGCGCGATGAGCAACGGGTGGTACACGCGACGATCGGACTGGATGCGATGCTGGCAATCGAGAAACGAACGGTGGAGCGGTAGAGTAGATTCCACGGGTCGGGAGTACGTACACCTCTCCCGCTTGGGGAGAGGTCGCGAGCGCTTGCGACGCGGGTGAGGGTCGTGCTGCGGGCGCCCCCCTCACCCAGCTTGCTCCGCTCACCGACCCCCGGGTCAAACGCCCGGGAGCAAGCCTTGGTCCGCTCTTCGCGGCCCAAGCCCGCGCAGAGCGGGAGAGGTGTACGTTACGGCGGCGGGATACGCGCGGCGCGAGTAGGGTCGATCTGCAGCCACACGCGGGCACCGGTCTCATGCATGTCACTCGGCGGCGCGGACGCGCGCAGGCGCAGGGACGAGCCTTCGGGCTGGACGACATAGTCCCAGTTCTCGCCGAGATAGGCGCGCTCGATGATGCGTCCGCCGATCCACCAGCCGGCGGTCGGATCGGGCGGCGCGGCGCGATGGATGGCGATGGTCTGCGGACGGATCGAAAAGCTCGCATGCGCCGACAAAGTGGCCGCCTCTGGCGCGAGATCGGCGCGCAGGGCGAATCCGTCGCATTCGATCATCCCGCCGTTCAGCGTCCCGTCCAAGAAATTGGTGCGGCCAATGAAGCCGGCGACGAAACGGGTGTTCGGGCGGTTATACATCGACACCGGATCGTCCACCTGCTCGATCCGGCCGTGGTTCATCACCACGATGCGGTCCGAGATGACCATCGCCTCCGCCTGGTCGTGCGTGACGTAGACCGTGGTGATGCGGAATGCGTCGTGCAGCCGGCGGATTTCGGAGCGCATCTCCTCACGCAGGTTGGCATCCAGATTTGACAACGGCTCGTCCAGCAGCAGCACTTCGGGTTCGATGACGATGGCGCGCGCCAGCGCCACGCGCTGCTGCTGACCGCCGGAGAGCTCCGCCGGATACCGGTCTTTCAGGTGACCGAGCTGAACAATTTCCAAAATCTTGTCCAGACGGCGCTTAAGGTCGGAGGCGGACAGTTTCCGAAGTTTCAGTCCGAACGCAACGTTCTCGCCGACCGTCATGTTCGGCCAGATGGCGTAGCTCTGGAAAATCATCGACATACCGCGCTTTTCCGGCGGCACCGCGTAATCGGGCGCGGAGATCACCGCGCCGTTCACCTCGATCCGGCCGGTGGTCGGACGAATGAAGCCGGCGATCATGCGCAGCGTGGTGGTCTTGCCACAGCCGGAAGGACCGAGCAATGAAACCAGTTCGCCTTCATCGAGCGACAGCGAAACGTCCTGCACCGCATCGAAGCTGCCGAAGCGCCGGCCAAGACCGATAAGACTGAGCTTGCTCATGAACGATCACGCCGCTCCATGAAATCGCGCCCTGCCAGACGATAGCCGAGCCCGACAATGACGATGGTGGAAACCAGCAGCATGAACCCTAGCGCGGAGAGCTGCTCGAAATTGCCTTCCTCGCTCATGTCCATCAGCATCACCGACATGGTGCGGGTGTGCGGGCCATACAGGAACAGGGCGGTGGACAGCTCGCGCGTCGCCGGAATGAACACCAGGAACCAGGCGCCGATCAGACCGCGGCGCATCAACGGTGCCAGCACGCGGCGAATGGCCAGCAGACGGTTGCCGCCCAGCACGCGCACCGCTTCTTCCATCTCCGGATTGATCGAGCGGATGGCGGCCTGGGCGTTCGCGTAACCGATCGGCAGGAAGCGGGTGGTGAAGGCCAGGATGAGGATCCATGGCGTGCCATATAGGGAGAACGGCGGCGGGGCGTAGGCGGCGTAGAATGCGACCGCCAGCACGATGCCGGGCACCACGAACGGCGCCATGCAGAGGAAGCCGAGCACGCCGGCACCTGGCAGCAGGCGGCGGGCAACGATGTAGGCGATCGACAGCGACAATGTCAGCACCAGGACCGCGGCGGCGGCGGCATAGGTAAAACTGTTGATCACCGACTGGCCGGCGGTCTCGTGGCGGAACAGCAGGAAGGTGAAGTTGTTCAGCGTGAGGTTGTCGAAATGCCAGCCACGGCCCCAGGCTTTGGCCAACGCCGCCTGCGCCATCGCGGCATAGGGCAGCAGCACGGACAGCGACAGAACGAACACCGCGTAGCCGGTCAGCATCCAGCGCCAGGCCCCCAGCGCGATGATGCGCCGTTCGCCGCCCTTGCCGGTCATCGCCACGAAGCCGCGCCTTCCGGTCAGCCGCCGCTGCAACAGGAACAGCACGACCGTGATCAACAGCAGTGGGATGGCGTAGGCGCAGGCGACCTCAGTGCGGATCGGCGGGCTGAAGAATTGCAGCAACTGGGTGGTGACGACGTTGAAGCGCGCCGGGATCGCGATCAACGCGGGGGAGCCGAACAGCGCGATGGATTCCAGGAACGTTACGATGGCGCCGCCGAGGATCGCCGGCAGCACCATCGGCAGGGTGATGCGCAGCATCGTGCGCAGCGTGCCGGCGCCCAGGATGTTGGCGGCGTCCTCCATCTCCGACGACACGACTTCCAACGCCGAGGTGGTGAAGATGAAGATGTACGGGAAGGAATATAATGCGATGACGACGCCGAGACCGGTGAAGGTATAGATGTCGAACAGCCCCTCCGACGCGCCGGTGGCGGCTTTCCACACGCGGTTGAGCCAACCGGCGTTGGGGCCGGCCAACAGGATCCAGCCGAGCGCACCAAGATACGGTGGCGTGACGAACGCGCCGAGCACCAGCAGCCGCACCGCCCCCTTCCCCGGCATGTCGGTGCGCGCCACCGCCCAGGCCAGCGGCAGGCTGATCAGCAGGCACAGCGCGGTGACCAGCACGCCGAGCTCCAGCGAGTTCCACAGCGATTCGCGATAGCGCGGGCGGGCATAGGCGGTGATGTAGTTCTGCAGCGTGAACTCGCCGGTGTCTGCGGCTTGCAGGCTGGTGATCGCAAGGCGCAGCAACGGATTGACCACCAGAAAGATCAGCACCGCGGCGATCGCGATCCACAGCAGCATGCTCGGATCGAAGCGACGGGAACGCGCGATGATCCGCATGCGGGCGACCGGCATGCAGGCCTAGCTGCCGAACGTGTCGCGCCAGTCCTCGATCGCCTGGGGCACGCCCTTGTCGATCTCCTCGGTGGTCACACGCATCAGCTTGACCTGTGCCACCGGCTTCGCCGCCGGGTTGGGTGGGACGTCGTCGCGCACCGGGGTCTGGAAATTGTCGGCCAGCACCTTCGCGCAGTCGGCCGACAGCAGCCAGTTCATGAACAGGCGCGCGGCGTTCGGGTGCGGCGCGTTGGCCAACACGCCGGATGGGCCGATGCACAGCACCGACCCATCGGCGGGATAGATCGGCGCAATCGGGTTGCCCTTCGAGGCCGACAGCAGCGCTGTCGCCAGCGGGCCCAGGCCGATATCACATTCGCCGCCGTTCAACAGCGTGATCGGATCATTCCCGGAACGGCCGATGCGCGGGTTGTTCTTGGCCAGCTTGTCGAACCACTGCCAGCCGTATTGCTTCTTCAACGCCACCGTCCACACGCCGACATAGCCGGAGAAGGCGGGATGGCCGAAGGCGACACGGCCCTTCCATTTCGGGTCCAGCAGATCGGGCCAGTTCTTCGGCAGGTCCTGCGGCTGCACGCGCTGCGTGTTGGCGATGATCAGCATCAAGGTTGAATGGTTGGGATACCAGTAGCCGTCCTGCCCCAGCCCCTCGAACGCCGCGCCCAGCGCCGCCGCGTTGTCCGGGGTGAAGTTCGCCAGCGCGTTGCGTTTCATCAGCGCCGGCATGTGCGCGATGTCGGTGGTGGAGAACACGTCGCACTGCGGCGAATCGTTCTTCAGATCCTGCATCAGCCGCTGATAAGCGACCTGCCCGGTGGTGCGGATCACCTGGACGTTGATGCCGGGATACTGCTTGGTGAAGGCGCGCCCCATCACCTCGGCGGTGTCGGTATCGACCTGGGCGATATACCAGGTGAGCGTGGCTTCCTTGCGCGCGCCTGCCTCCAACGCCGCGGCGTCCGCGCCGGCGCCGCGCGGCAGCAACACGGCGGCGCCCACCGCGCCGAGGCCGGCCGTTGCCAGCCGGCGGGTGATGATCCTGGACATAGCTCGACTCCCCCAGACAGGCCGCGCACGTCTCGGCGACCCTGCGGGACGTTATGCCGGACCCGCGTGGGTTGACCAGACCTAATGGCCGGTGGGCGCTGTGGCGGATCGGCGTCGTGAGGCTGGATTAGCCAATCGATCGGCGATCAACGGCCCAGATGGATGAATCCCACGCGGTCAATCAGACCCTGGTCGGCCTCGCAGGCCGTTGCTAGGTTGCTACGCAATTGGCCCGATTTAGATGCCGACCCACAAAGAGCCAGATCGTCAGAGATGCGCGTGGCGGACAACCATGACGCTAGAGGAACGGAGAGAACGGCCATGACCCACCGACGCTATTGGATCTACTTCCTGCTGTTTCTGTTCAATGCGATCTGCTACCTTGATCGCATCAACATGTCGGTCGCGGGACGCTCCGTCGCGCAGGAGTTTGCACTTTCCCCAGTCGCACTGGGCTATCTGTTCTCGTCATTTCTCTGGGCCTATGTGGTGATGATGCTGCCCGGCGGTCGGCTGGTCGACAGCCTGGGGGCGCACCGGATGGCCGCGATCGGGGCCGCCGTCTGGTCGATCGCGCAAATGCTGAGCGGTGCCGCCACGGGGTTCGTCAGCATCCTGCTGACAAGGCTTGGGCTCGGCGTAGGCGAGGCGCCGACGTTTCCGGTCAGCTATCGCAGCGTGCGCGACTGGGCGCCCTACACCGAACGCGGCGTCGCGGTCGGCTGCATCCAGGCGGGCACGTTGCTCGGCCCGGCACTCAGTGCGCCGCTGGTGGCCTGGCTGATCGAAGCGACCTCCTGGCGTTGGTCGTTTGTGGTGACCGGCGTGGTCGGGATGGTGTGGGTCGCGGTGTGGGTCGTATTTGTCTCGACACCAGAACGCACAACATGGCTTCCGGAGGCCGAACGTCAACGCATCCTGGCCGAGCGGCACGCCGGCGAGCCGCCGGAGAGGCATGGCGGCATCGGCTATGCTGGGCTGCTGCGCTCACCGTCGATGTGGGGACTGGCGATCTCGCAGGGCTGCGCCGTTTATACGGTCTACCTGTATCTGAGCTGGCTGCCGAACTACCTGCAAACCGCGCGCGGCCTGTCGATCGTGAATTCCGGCCTCTTCACCTCGGTGCCGTTCTTTGTCGGTGCGGGCCTGATCGTTCTGACCAACTGGATCGGCGACCGTATCCTGACGCCTGGTACGATGCGCAATGGGCGGCGGCGCATCGTGGTGGTGGCGTGCCTCCTGTTGTCGTCCGCGGGCTTGGCCATTCCGTTTGTCGATTCGCTGACAGCACTGGTCATTTTGACCATTCTACCGATCAGCTTCGGCGGCACCGCCACCGCCACCAACGCGGCACTCTGCAACGATCTGCTGCGCTCGCAGGCCGACAGTGGACGGGCGTTCGCGTTCATGGTTCTGGGCGGCAACGTGTTCGGCCTGTTGGCGCCGATCGTCACCGGATATATCGTGCAGGCAACCGGCAGCTTCGCCGCCGCCTTCATGCTGGCGGGGGTGTTGTCGCTGATCGGCGCCGTGGTTTCGTTCACGCTGACGCGACACACGCTGGGCGAGGAAACGCCGATGGCGGTTGGGGCGATGCGCGCCGCGGGGTAGCGTGGCGGCGCCGGTTTCAGGGCATTATCATGCAGGCCGAAGTCCCCGCCTGTCATTGCGAGAAGCGAAGCGACGAAGCAAGCTCCCGTCCCCGGGGTTGGAGCTTGCTTCGTCGCTTCGCTTCTCGCAATGACAGGTGGGGGTGACGATTCCAGTCTTCGTGAACGCGCTGTTAGGTCCCCTCAACTGCCGAACGTGTCGCGCCATTGCTCGATCACCTCTGGAACCCCCTTGGCGATTTCCTCGGTTGTCAAACGCAACAGTTTCAGCTCCGCCAGCCGCTTGGTGCCGGTCATCAGCGGAGCGTCGGCGCGCACCGGCTCCAGGTGCCATTGCACGCAGGCGCGCGCATAGTCGGCACTCAGCAGCCATTCCAGGAACAGCCGCGCGGCGTTCGGCCGCGGCGCCTTGGCGAGCACCGCCGACGAGCCGACACACAGCAATGTGCCGTCGGTCGGATAGACGAAGTTGACCGGATTGCCCTTCTCGATGTTCTGCACCGTCGTGCTGACCGGTCCGGTGCCGATGACGCTCTCCCCGGCGTTCAGCATGGTCAGCGGATCGTTGCCGGAACGGCCGATGCGTGGCTTGTTCGCCGCCAGCTTCTCGAAATACTGCCAGCCGTACAGCTTGCGCATCGCCAGCACCCACTGGCCGAAATAGCCGCTGAAGGCGGGATGCGCGACGGCGACGCGGTTTTTCCATTTTGGATCGATCAGGTCGGTCCAGTTGCGTGGGACCTCGGCAGGTGGGATGGCATTGGTCTGGTAGACCATGATCTGCAACGACGCGGTCGTGGCGTAGTAGAAGCCGGCCTCGCCCAGGCCGACGAACGGCGCGGCAAGCTGCCCGGCATTTTGCGGCACGTAGTGGGCCAGCGCATCGCGTGCCCGCAGCGCCGGCATGTGCGCGATGTCGGTCGTGCTGAAGACGTCGCACTGCGGCGCATCGTTCTTCAGCTCCTGCTGGAGCCGCTGATATGCGACTTGGCCGGTGGTACGCACGACCGAAACGGAAATTCCGGGGAACTGCCTGGTGAAGATGCGGCCCATGTCCTCGGCCGCCTCGCCACTCATCTGCGCGACGTACCAGGTGAGCGAGCTGTCCCTGCGCGCCGACGCGATCAGTTCGGTCAGGTCGGCGCGCGCGACACGCGGTGCCAGCGCGGCAGTGCCGAGGCCCAGCACGGCGGCGCGTCTGGTGAGTTCGGGGCACATGGCGAGTCAGTCGCCGAACGTGTCGCGCCAGGCCTCGATCACCTCGGGTACCCCTTTGGCGATCTCCTCCACGGTCAGCGTCAGGATCGGCACCTGGTCGAGCGGCTTCTGCCCCGAGGTCAGCTTGATGCCGGGGCGCACCGGTTCGCCGTGCAGTGCGACCGACATGCGCGAATAGGTCTCGCTCATCAGCCACTCCATGAACAACCGCGCCGCCTGGGGATGCGGCGCCGCTGCGATCACCGCCGAGGGGCCGATGCACAGCGTGGCGCCGTCTTCCGGATAGACCGGACCGATCGGGTTGCCCTTGTCGACGTTCTGAAACGCGGTGTTGGCCGGCGACGGGCCGACCAGGCACTCGCCGGCATTGATCAGCGTCGCCGGATCGTTGCCGGAACGGCCAATGCGCGGATTGTTCTTCGCCAGCTTCTCGAAATATGCCCAGCCATAAGCTTTTCGGAGCGCCAGCGCCCAGATGCCGGTGCAGCCGCTGAAGGCCGGATGGCCGGTCGCGACCTGGCCCTTCCAGCGCGCGTCAAGCAGGTCGGTCCAGCGCTTCGGCGCGTCGTGCGGCTGCACCTTCTGCGTGTTATAGATCAGCAGATGGTTGGTGGCGCTGGCGGGATATTCGAAGCCGGGATCGACGAGCTTGTCGAATTGCGGCAGCAGGCCGCCGGCGTTCTCGGGCGTATAGTGCGCCAGGGCATCGCGCGCCTTCAACGCCGGATATTGCGAAATGTCGGTGGAGCTGAACACGTCGCATTGCGGCGCGCTGTTCTTCAGCTCCTGCAGCAGGCGCTGGTAGGCGACCTGGCCGGTGGTGCGGATCACCGAGACCGAGATGCCGGGATACTGCTTCGTGAATGCGCGGCCCATTACCTCAGCCGTTTCGGTATCGACCTGGGCGATATACCAGGTGAGCGTGGCTTCCTTGCGCGCCGCCTGCTCCAGCGCGGCAAGGTCGGCGCGGGCGGGGCGCGCGCCGAACGCCAACGCGCTCGCGGCGCCGAGGCCGGCCGTCGTCTGCCGGCGTGTGAGGCCATTGGACATCGTTTCCCCCGATCATGGTTGGATCGCAGTGTCGTCCCACCGCGGCCTTGTCTCAAGGGCCGCGCGGTTGCGCTGGCTGGACTTCATTGTGCCGCGGTGCTGAAACGCCGACCTTGTCGCCGACAACAGGAGACAGTCCATGAGCATCTACACAGGGCCGGTATTCGAAATGGCCCGCCAGCAGTTCCAGGTGATCGCCGACCACTTGGAGATCCCCGAAGACGAGCGCGACCGCATACTGTATCCCAAGCGCGCGATCGCCGTGTCCTGCCCGATCCATCGCGACGATGGCCGCACGGTTGTCTACCAGGGCTATCGCGTGCAGCATCACCTGACGCTCGGTCCGACCAAGGGGGGCACGCGCTTCTCGCCCACCCTTGATATCGGCGAGGTGGCGGCGCTGGCAATCTGGATGAGCTGGAAATGCGCGCTGGCCGGACTGCCGTATGGCGGGGCCAAGGGCGGCGTCGCGGTCGATCCCTACGCCGTTTCGAAACGCGAGCTGGAAGCGGTGTCGCGGCGCTACATGCAGGAGATGATCCCGTTCGTCGGGCCGCACATCGACGTCATGGCGCCCGACATGGGAACGAACGAGCAGGTGATGGCGTGGTTCATGGACACCTACTCAATGTACCAGGGCTGCACGGTCACCGAGATCGTTACGGGCAAGCCGGTCGCGTCGGGGGGTACCGAGGGTCGGCGCGAAGCGACCGGGCGCGGGATCGCCTATCTGGCGGATCGGGCGATGCAACGGCTTGGCATTGCGCCCGGCGGCGCGACCGCTGTCGTGCAGGGGTTCGGCAATGTCGGCAGCGTGGCCGCGGCGACGTTGGCCGAGCGAGGATTGAAGATCCTCGGCGTCTCGGATCACACTGCCTGTTATTTCGATGCCGCCGGCCTGCCGGTCGATGCGCTGCTGGCACATGTGGGCAAGCATGGCGTGCTGAAGGGCTTTTCCAACCAGCTCGCGTTCGATCCGGCAGAGCTGCTGGCACAGAAATGCGATGTGCTGGTGCCGGCAGCGCTGGAGCGCGTGATCGATGCAAGGATGGCCGGGCGGCTGCAATGCCGGGTGCTGGCGGAAGGCGCCAATGGCCCGACCACGCCGGAAGCGGACGAGGTGCTGAATCAGCGGCGCGACGAGATCTTCGTGATCCCCGACATCCTGTGCAACGCCGGCGGCGTGGTAGTGAGCTATTTCGAGTGGGTGCAGGATCTGCAGCAGTTCTTCTGGACCGAGACCGAGGTGACGGACAAGCTGTATCATGTGCTGGATCGGGCCTTTGGGCAGGTGATGACGCGGGCGGAGAAGGACAAGGTGCCGATCCGCACGGCAGCCATGGCGATCGGCGTGGCAAAGGTGCGTAACGCCAAGAATACGCGTGGGCTGTTTCCGTAGGCGTCAGGTTAGCGGCGTTCGTCTCACCCCTTCACCGCGCCCAACGCAAGGCCGCGCACCAGGTGGCGCTGCAAGGCCATCATGAACACGACGATCGGCACCATGATGCCGACGGCCGCCGCCGCGGAGAGCGACCAGTAGTTGATGTCCTCGGCGCCTATTCGGCAATCGCAACTGGCAACGTCTTGGTGTCCGGCCCGGTGAGCACCAGCGCGAACAGGAACTCGTTATAGGCGAGCAGCAGACTGAACAGCGCGGTGACCCAGAGGCCCGGGCGTACCACCGGCAGCGCGACACGGGCAAAGACCTGCCAGGCGTTGCACCCGTCGATCGCCGCGGCTTCGTACAGCTCGTGCGGCACGTCGACGAAGAAGCTGCGCATCAGCCAGATGGTAAAGGGCTGGTTGATCGCGACCAGCGCGAGGATCATCGCCGGATAGGTGTTGATCAGGCCGAGGGTTTTCGCCAGCAGGAAGAACGGGATCGCCAGCAGGATGTGCGGGAACATGCGCATCGCCAGCAGCCCGAACAGCAGGCCGCGCGAGGTACGGTTGGACAGCCGCGACAGGCCGTACGCCGCCATCGTGCCGACCGAGACCGACAACAGCACCGTGCACGCCGAGATGATCACGCTGTTGATCAGGAAGTGCCAGAATTCCTTCTCCACCCAGACCTGCTGGTGAAACTCGAGGGTGGGCGTGAAAATCAGTTTCGGCGGCACCGAGAAAGCATCCACCGGCTGCTTGATCGAGATCAGCATGCCCCAGATGACCGGCGTCAGGTTCACCGCGGTAAATCCTGCAAGCAACAGGAACAGCGGCAGTTGCCAGCGCATCCGCCGCCGCATCAGAACGCACCTCGCTCGCGACGATAGACGATACGGATCATCAGCCCGGTCAGCACCGCAACGAACAACAGGGTGAGCACGCCCAGCGCCGACGCCTTGCCCACCTGCAGCAGGCGAAAGGCGAGCGCATAGGTGTAAATCGTTATGGTCTCCGTCGCCGTGCCAGGCCCGCCCGAGGTCAGCACGTAGATCGTGTCGAAAAACCGAAATGCATCCATCATCCGGATTGCCAGAACGAACACGATCAGCGGTCGGATCGCCGGCAGCATGATGCGGAAGAGCAGCGTCCATACGCCGGCGCCATCGATCTGCGCCGCCTCGATCTGGCTTTGGTCGACCGTGTTCAGCCCGGCATACAGCACCAGGATCATGAACGGCGTGAACTGCCACGCATCGGCCAATACCACGACGGCGCGCGCCCAGGCGGGGTTGCCGAGGAAATCCGGCGGGAAGATGCCGAGCCCGATCAGCGCGCCGCTCAACAACCCCCACCGGCTGACGAAGATCCATCGAATGAACAGCGCCGCAACGACAGGGGTGACGATGTTCGGCAGGAACAGCAGCAGGTTCAACGTGCGGACCGCAAAGGTCAGTCGGTAGAGTCCGTAGGCAACCAGCAGGCCGAGACAGAACTCCAGCCCGACCGCAGCCAGAACGATCAGCACGGTGCGATGGAGCGAGGCCCAGAAGCGTTCCTCGCCCAGCAACGCGGCGTAGTTGTCGAGGCCGATGAACGCGAATGCGCCGCTGCCGAGATCGTAGTTATAAAGGCTCAGGTAGATCGCATAGCCCAGCGGATACAGCATGACCGCGCCGAGCACGATTCCGCTCGGCAGCAGAAACAGCCAGTAGCTTCCTTGCGGGCCCGATCGACGTCCGTGTCGACGGCGACGCGCCGGGTCGCTTATCGCAATGTCACCTGAAACAGCCGTGTCACTTGTAATAGCCGTGGCCCTTGAGGAAGTCTGTGGTCTCAACCGCCGCCGCATCGAGCGCTGCCTTGACCGTCATCTCGCCGGTGACCGCCTGCAGAATTCGCCGGGTGATGAATTCACCAACCGCGTAGAACTCCGGCAGTGCCGGCGCGGGCAGGCCGCTGTCATACGATGCCAGCGCGGCGGGATAGAACCGGTTGGCCTTGAGCAGCTCCGGATCGTCCAGCAGCGACTTGCGCGGCGGGATCAGCAAGGCGGCGGCACCACGCATGTTGGCCTGGCTGGCCGAGGTGGCGATGATGCGGAACAGGATATCCGGATCCTGCTTGCTGAAGGCGGAGATGGCGTAGCCGTCGCCAGCATTGCGCGCGTGGCCCTGCGGCGGCGCCACCCAGTCGATCTTGCCGATGACGCGGGACTTCGACGGATCATCCATCGACTTGGCGCGCGTCGCCCATTGCAGACCCATGACGCCGGTATCCTGCTGGTAGGCGATCATGCATTCGTCATTGGCCGCGGCGCTGAAACCCTGCTGCGCGGTGCGCGTGATTTCCTGCAGCATCTCGATCGCGGTGACGCCCTTCGCGTCGTTGAAGATCGGCCGCCAGTCCTTGTCGAACCAGCCGTCGCCGAGTGCGTTGAAGTACCAGTGCGCCTCGTTGATCGCGGCATCCACCGGCTTGAGGCAATTGACGCTGCCGGCGCGCATCGGGCTGTTGAAGGCTTTCGCCTGGTCGCGATAGTCCGCGATCGTCTTTGGCGGCGACTTGCCCGCCTGATCGAACAAATCCTTTCTGTAGAAGAACATCATCGTGTTGAGCGTGTGCGGCATGACATACAGGTGACCGTCATGCGTATAGGTCTTGCGGGCCGATTCCGGAAAGTCATCGAGTTTGAACTCGTCGCGGTGCTTCGCCCAGAGATCATCGAGCGGACGCAGCCAGCCGTTCTTGACAAAAGTCTGAAAGCTCGTGTCGTTGGCATACAGGATATCCAGCGTGTCGGATTTCGACGACAGGGCGATCGTTGCCAGTTCCAATGCCTTGTCGATCGGCATGAGCTGCGTGTTGACCGTCACGCCCGGGATGGCGCCGCGCATCTTGTCGGCATAGTACTCGAGCGCCGGATAGCGATGGCTGATCATCTGGATCGTGCCGGCCGCGCGGGCACGCCTGCAAAGCACGGCGGGAGCCGCCAGCGTCGCGGCAATGACGCCACGCCGGCTCAGGTGAAGCCTACCCATCGTGATCCTCCCTGGATTTTGCCGTATCCTAGGCTGCGGTGGCGCGCCGGGAAAGGCTGCCAAGGTAGGCTGACCGCGCGGTCGCGAAAGTCGCACAGGCTGTGATCCACATCACACCCGGACCTGGTCGTGCATGCCATTCTGCCGGTGCCATTCGGCGCTGCCCCAACACCCGCGCCGGATGGTCGGGCCGCACGGCCCAGGTCAACCCGGACCTTCCTAATGGCCCGGCCGCCCACGCGGCGGCTGGGCCATCTTTTTTTCACCGCGCGGTTTTTGACCCGCCTCCCGCGCCCGCCTAGGCTCGGCTTTGGCCCGATCAGGACACAGGCATGCCGGCGCCGCTTTCGCTTGGAATCGATATCGGCGGCACCTTCACCGATATCGTCATCTTCGATTCCGCGACCGGCCAGGCACGCATCGGCAAGGTCAGCACCACCCCGAATGATCCGGCCGAAGGCGCGGTCGACGGGGTGCGGCGGCTGTTGGCGGCGCACCGCATCGCGCCGGACCAGATCGGCCGGGTGGTGCATGCCACCACGCTGTTCACCAATGCGTTGATCGAGCGCAAGGGTGCGCGCACCGGATTGATTACCACTGCGGGGTTTCGCGACACGCTGGAGATCGGGCGGGAGCGCAAGTACGAACTGTACGACCTGTTCATCGAAATACCGCGCCCGCTGGTGCCGCGGGCTTGGCGGCGGGAGGTGGCGGAACGGCTCGCGCCGGATGGCACGGTGGAGATCCCGCTCGATATCGACGCGTTGCTGCATGAGGCTACGGCACTGGTCGCGGACGGGGTCGAGAGCCTGGCTGTGGTGTTCCTGCATGCCTATGCCAACGCGGCGCACGAGCGCATCGCGGCGGAGGTGCTGGCGCAACGGTTTCCGCGACTGTCGCTGTCGCTTTCATCCGATATCGCACCGGAAATCCGAGAATATCCACGTGCCAGCACGACGGTCGCGAACGCCTATGTGCGACCGCTCGCGGAACGGTATCTCGACCGGCTGGAGGCGCGGCTGCTTGGGCTCGGGATCATCGGTGGGTTCTTTCTGATGCTGTCCTCCGGCGGGTTGACGCATGGTGCCGAGGCGAAGCGCGCGCCGGTGCAGTTGCTGGAGAGCGGGCCGGCGGCGGGCGCGCTGGCGGGCGCCTGGTTCGGCCGGACCGCCGACCTGGCGCGCGTACTGGCCTTCGACATGGGCGGAACGACGGCCAAGCTGGCACTGGTGGACGGCGGGGAGCCGCTGGTCGCGTTTGGCTTCGAGGCGGCGCGCGCGAAACGGTTCTTGCGTGGTTCGGGGCTGCCGATCCAGATCGCGACGATCGAACTGATCGAGATCGGCGCCGGGGGCGGATCGATCGCGCGGCGCAGCGAGCTCGACACGTTGCAGGTTGGGCCGGACAGCGCCGGTGCCGATCCGGGCCCGGCATGCTATGGCCGTGGCGGCGAGGCGCCGACGGTGACGGATGCGGACCTGCTGCTGGGCTATCTGAACGCGGATTTCTTCCTGGGCGGCGCGATGCGGATCGACACCGGGGCCGCGGAGCGCGCGGTTGGCGGGCTGGCGGCCGCGCTCGGGATGGACCGGCTGCGCGCGGCGTACGGCATCCATGATGTGGTGAACGAGAACATGGCCGGCGCCGCGCGGGTTGCGATCGCCGAGCGCGGGCGCATCCCGCACGAATATGCGTTGATGGCGACGGGCGGCGCCGCGCCGGTGCATGCCTGGCAGGTCGCGCGCAAGCTGGGGGTGAAGCGGCTGGTGTGTCCGCCTGGCGCCGGCGTCGGCAGCACGATCGGGATGCTGATGGCGCAGGCGCGGGTGGATCGCGTGGCGTCGCTGAACGTTCCGCTGGCGCACGCGGACTGGGCCGAGCTGGCTTCGGTGTTTGCGCGGCTGCGGGCGGAGGCGGATGCGGTCATTGCCACGACGGGCGCCGATCTGGCTGCCGCCGCCGCGCAGCGTCTGGCGGATATGCGCTATATTGGTCAGGGCTCGGAGATCACCGTCGCGCTGCCTTCGGTGTTGGACGCCGACAGTGTCCGGTCGGCGTTCGAGGGCGCGTATCGCGGCCTGTATGGCCGCACGCCACCGGGCGCGGCGATCCAATTCGTGGCGCTGCGGCTGGCGCTGTCGGCGCCAATGCCGGGCAGCGGTGGGCATCTGACTCAGGAGGCGGGTAACGGACCGGCGCGCAAGGGGACGCGCGCGGTTTGGTTCCCGGAGGCGAACGGATTGGTGGAGACGGCGGTGTACGATCGTTACGCATTGCGGCCGGGCGATGCGGTCGTCGGGCCGGCGGTGTTCGAGGAGACGGAGAGCACGTTTGTCATCGGCCCCGGCGGGCGGGCAAGCGTGTTGGCGGACGGGACCATCGACGTGGTGTTGCCGTGAGCAAGGGCCACGATCCGATTGGAGCGTCTTCATGGTGACCGGAATCGCCGCGTCTGTCGTACACTTCTCCCGCTCTTCGCGGGAGAGGTCGGCGAGCGACGCGGGTGACGGTGGTGCCCGCGGCACGACCCTCACCCGCGTCGCTGCGCTCCGCGACCTCTCCCGCAATCGGGAGAGGTGTACATGGCTGATACTGCAATGAGCGAGCGTTTCGATCCGGTCACGCTGGAGCTGCTGTGGCGGCGGCTGATCTCGCTGGTGGACGAGGCGGCGGCGGCACTGGTGCGCACGTCGTTCTCCACGCTGGTGCGCGAGAGTTACGATTTTTCCTGCATCGTCACCGACGATCGCGGGCAGTCGCTGGTGCAGGCGACCGAGAGCATCCCGAGCTTCATCGGCACGTTGCCCGCGACGGTGAAGCATTTCCTGCGGTTCTTCCCGCCCGAGACGCTGGCGCCGGGCGACGTGCTGATCACCAACGATCTGTGGCTCGGCACCGGGCACCTGCCGGATATCACTGTCGCCAAGCCGATCTTTCGCCACGGGCGGCTGGCGGCGTTCAGCGCGTCGACCGCACACGCGCCGGATATCGGGGGGAAGATCCGCAGCCCGGAACCTCGGGAAGTCTTCGAGGAGGGGTTGCAGATCCCGCCCTGGAAGCTGATCCGCGCCGGGGAGACGGACGCGACGCTGGTCGCGATCATCCGGCAGAACGTGCGCACGCCAGACCAGACGATGGGCGATCTTTGGGCGCAGGTCGTGGCGCTCGATCTGATGGAGGATCGGCTTGGTGCGCTGATGGAGGCGTATGGGCTGGACGATCTGCGCGCGCTGGCGGGAGAGATCCATGGCCGCTGCGAGCGGGCAATGCGCACAGCGATCGCGGCGCTGCCGGATGGGACGTATCGCAGCGCGCTGCAGACCGATGGGGTGCTGGACCAACCGGTGACGATCCGAATGGCGCTGACAATCGCCGGTGATTCGATCGACATCGACTATGCGGGAACCGATCCGCAGGTGGATCGGGCGATCAACTGCGCGCTGTGCTACACTTATGCGATGTCTGTGTATGGGGTAAAGGTTTGCACCAGCCCCACGCTGCCGAACAACGAGGGCGGGTTCCGCCCGATCAGCATCCGTGCGCCGGAAGGCTGTATCGTCAACCCGGTGTTCCCGGCCTCCGGCGGGTCGCGCATGCTGATCGGGCATTATCTGCCGATGCTGGTGTTCGGCTGCCTGGGTCAGATCGTGCCGGAACGGGTGATGGCGGCGTGCGGCTCGCCGATGTGGGGGATGAACCAGTCGGGGCTGCGCGCGGCCGCCGCAGGCGAGCGCGTCAGCGGCGAGGCGGCCAAGCCGTACGCCAATATGTTCTTCTTCAATGGCGGCATGGGGGCGACGATGCGGGGTGACGGGCAGAGCTGCCTGTCGTGGCCTTCCAACGTGTCGTCGACCTCGGTAGAGATCAGCGAGCATATTGCGCCGTTGCGATTCCATTACAAAAGGTTGCGCGCGGGCAGCGGCGGGGCGGGTCGACATCGCGGCGGGCTGGGACAGGAGATCATGATCGAATCGCGTTCGGCGAACCCGATCGCGGTGTCTTTCCTGGCCGAACGCACGGTGTTTCCGGCGTTCGGGATCGAGGGCGGCCGGGCTGGCGCGCTCGGCGCATTGCGGATCAACGGACAGACAGTTGATCCGAAACGGCAATATATTCTGCGCGAGGGCGACACCGTATTGCTGGCGACGCCGGGCGGGGGCGGCCACGGCGAACCGTCCGCTCGCGATCCTGCCGCGTTGGACGCCGATCGCGCCGCGGGCTACATCGACGCAAGCGCTACCGACGCAGTCAACATCGACGCATCCGACACCGACGCACGCGAAATCAAACACCAGACAGGACCCTCCAGATGATTAGTCGCCGCACGCTGATTGCCTCGGCCGCCGCGCTGCCCGCGCTCGCCGCACCCTCGCTGCGCGCGGCCGCACCGGTGAAGATCGGCGTGCTGTTTCCGCTGACCGGGGGTTCGGCGTCCGCGGGGGCGCAGGGCAAGACCGCGGTCGAGGTGGCGCTCGACGTGGTCAACACACCGCACCCGACTCTGCCCGAGCTGACCTTCAGCCCCACGGGCGGGCTGCCGGGTCTGGGCGGGGCGACGATCGAGGCGATCTATGTCGATCACCGCGGCGATCCCGCCATGGCGCAGAGCCTGGCGCAGCGGCTGATCACCGGCGACAAGGTTGCCGCGCTGCTGGGGTCGTATCAGTCCTCCACCGCGATGACGGCGACGGCGGTGGCGGAACGTTACGGCGTGCCGTTCGTGGTAGGCGATTCGGTCGCCAACAACATCACAGAACGTGGCTACAAGTTCACCTTCCGCGTCACGCCGATCGGCGCCAACTTCGCCGCGACGTATATGCGCTTCCTCGCCGCCATGGCGACGGACGGCAAGGCAGTGAGCAGCGTTGCGCTGGTGAACGAGAACACCGACTACGGCACGCAGGTCGGGAACTCGATCGAGGCGGCGATCAGGGCGACGAAGATCCCGTTGGTGGTGCGGATCCCGTACAACGCCAACGGCGCCGACGTGTCGGCGCAGGTGCTGCAGCTCAAGGGCGCGAACCCGACGCTGGTCATCTTCATCAGCTACGCCTCCGACGCGATCCTGTTCATGCGCACGATGAAGTCGCTGGATTACTTGCCGCCGATGATCCTCAGCGATGATGCGGGGTTCAGCGATCCCGCGTTCATTCCGGCGGTAGGCACGATTTCGCAGGGCGTCATGAGCCGCAGCGCGTGGAACCTTGGGCCGCCGGGCAGCCTGACGGCGCGCATCAACGAGGTATTCAAGCCCAAGGTCGGGCGCGACATCGATGATGCGTCGGCGCGCGACCTGGAGGCGACGTTCGTGCTGGCGGACGCGCTGAACCGCGCCGGGTCCACCGATCCGGCGAAGTTGCAGGCCGCGTTGCAGGCGACCGACCTGCCGCAGAGCAAGATGGTCACCGGGTATGATGGGGTGAAGTTCGACGCGAGTGGACAGAACGTGCTGGGTGCCACGTATCTGACGCAGTTGCGCGGCGGCGGATACGTGACCGTGTGGCCGCCGGCCGCGGGCGTGCCGCCGGTGACATGGCCGATGACGGGGTGGAAGTAGGGCGGAAAAGCCTTGCCCCCGGACCCCCGGGTCAAGCGCCCGGGGGCATGCTTGATCCGGGGGGAAGCGCATTCCGCCGCTTTTTTCGTACCACCGCGCAGCGTTCGGCGCCACCGATTGGTGGCGCCGACACGAGGACGAACGAATGGCGGAATGCGCTTCCCCCCGGATCAAGTCCGGGGGCATGGCTTTTCCGCCCTACGCCGGGCACGCCGGCGCGATCGTTACGCTGACAGCGCTGCGGGCTCGGTGCGGACGCGCTTCACCAGCAGCTTGTTCAGCGCGTGGATGTAGGCCCGCGCCGAGGCGACGATCGTATCGGTGTCGGCCCCCTGCCCGTCTACCAACTTGCCGTTTTCCTCCAGGCGCACCGTGGTCTTCGCCTGAGCATCGGTGCCCTCGGTCACCGCGCCGACGGAGAACAGCACCAGGTTCGCGGTGTGCGGGAAGATCTGCTGGATCGCCCTGAAGGTGGCGTCCACCGGGCCATCGCCGGTCGCGGTCGAGGTGTGCACGACACCGTCCACCTCAAGCTCCATCTCGGCGCGCGGTGGCGCCTTCGACCCGGCGTGCAGATCCAGCGAGACGAAGCGGATGCGCGCGTGGTCGCGCATCACCTCGTCATCCACCAGGGCCACGATGTCCTCGTCGAACACCACCTTCTTGCGGTCGGCCAGGTCCTTGAAGCGACGAAATGCGTCGTTCAACTGGTTGTCGCCGATCCGGTAGCCCAACGTGTTCAGCTTGTCGCGGAACGCGGCGCGGCCGGAGTGCTTGCCGAGCACCAGGCTGTTCTTGGCCCAGCCGACGCTCTCCGGCGTCATGATCTCATACGTCGCGGCGTTCTTCAGCACGCCGTCCTGGTGGATGCCGGCCTCGTGGGCGAAGGCGTTGCGCCCGACGATCGCCTTGTTGGGCTGCACGTCGAAGCCGGTGATGGTGGACAGCAGTTTCGACACGCGCAGCAGGTTCGTCGTCTTGATGTTGTTCCTGAACGGGATGGCGTCGTTGCGCGTGCGGATCGCCATCACCGCCTCCTCCAGCGACGCGTTCCCTGCCCGCTCGCCGATGCCGTTGATGGTGGACTCCACCTGGCGCACGCCGGCGCGAATCGCCGCCAGCGTGTTGGCGACCGCCAGCCCCAGATCGTTGTGGTTGTGGGTCGACAGGATGACCTTCTCCACCCCCGGCACGCGCTCGCGCAGCATGGTGAAGATGCGCGTGATGTCCTCCGGCAGCGCGTAGCCGACGGTGTCGGGGATGTTGATCGTGGTGGCGCCGGCGCGGATCGCCGCTTCGACGCAACAGCAGAGAAAGTCTGGCTCGGTGCGAGTGCCGTCCTCGGCCGACCACTCGACGTCGTCGGTGTAGTTGCGCGCCAGCGTCACCGCGGCGACACCGGCTTCCAGCACCTGCTCGGGCTCCATGCGCAGCTTGACCTTCATGTGCAGCGGGCTGGTGCTGATGAAGATGTGGATGCGCTTGCGCTTCGCCGCGCGCACCGCGTCGGCGGCGCGCATCACGTCCTCCCGCCCGGTGCGGGCCAGGCCGCAGATCACCGGGCTGTCGTCGCGCTGGCCGACGGTCTCGGCGATCGCCTTGACGCTCTCGTAGTCGCCCGGCGAGGCGATCGGGAAGCCGGCCTCCATGACGTCGATGCCCAGCTCGGTCAGGGCCTCGGCCATGCGGATCTTCTCGTTGAGGTTCATCGAGAAGCCCGGCGACTGCTCGCCGTCGCGCAGCGTGGTGTCGAAGATGATGATGCGGTCGTCGTCCAGCTTGCCGAAGCTGGGATGGTCTACGGACATTTGATTGATCCCTTGTGGGGCGTGGTTCCTCGGGTTTTGGGCACGACCTTAGCCTCAGGGGTTCCCCTGAGCGTGCCGGCACTCAACAGCCCGGCGCAGCGCTCAGGGGCAGCTAAGTCGGAGGAGGAGGCCGAGGGACAGAAGGCGCAGCGGTGCGCGCGCGAGTGCGCGGGCGATCAGGCGACGGGGCTGCGTGCCTCCGGACATTTGGGGGTTATACGTGAAGATGCCGCGCTGAGCAAGCGCGGATACAAGTCGCCAGCAATTCTCATTTTGGTCGG